>JAHEJI010000258.1 GCA_024638965.1 Planctomycetaceae bacterium | reverse complement strand
CAAAAGCCGAACGCAAACCTCCGCTAGATTTGCCCGATCCCTTCGGTAACGGTTCGATGGGGCGAAGACACCTTAGAATCCTGTCCTACAACATCAAACACGGCCGAGGCAATGACAACCAAGTCGATCTTGAGAGGACGGCCAGTGTGATCCGTCGATTGAATCCTGACGTCGTCGCGTTACAGGAAGTCGACAACAAGGTGCAACGGAGCGGGGAAGTGAATCAAGCCGAAACGTTATCCAGGTTGACGGGGCTTGATCATCATTCTTTCGGATCTTTTTTTGATTATCAGGGAGGCCAGTACGGGATGGCGATTCTTTCCAGGAATCCTATCATCGAATCGGACAACCTCCGATTGCCTGACGGAGCAGAACCTCGAACTTCGCTGGTCGCAAAAATTGCACTGAATCGCGTCGACTCATTTGCAATCGCAGATGTCCATTTTTATCGCACAGAAAGTGAACGATTGGCTCAAGCTCGCACTTTGCTTACTCATTTGGAAAAACTAGGCGGTGACATCGTCATCGCAGGAGACTTTAATTCAATGCCAGGTTCGGCGGTTATGAATTTATTCGGCGAAAACTGGAGCGTTCCCGACAAAGGCGATGACCATTTCACGTTCTCCTCTGACAATCCAAAAAGAGAAATTGATTTTGCCATGACGCGACAAGATTCAGATTTGTCAGCAGACGTTATCGACGTCATCGATGAACCGGTGGCGTCGGATCATCGACCACTGGTGCTGGAGTTCAGCAAAGTCGACGACGATTGAGAATGGTTTGGCTGAGAGACTAGAGCACTTCCAAATTTGATTTGCACATGTGTCATCCTGAACCGAGGCACGAGGTGAAGGATCTCCGTGAACCAGCGAAAGACTCTTCAGTCGCAGGCTCCTTCAGAATGACAGAGGCGGAGTACCAATTTTTGACATGCTCTAGTTTGGATCACGACCCCAGTCAGACTTGGCAGCGCGATCTTGCCCACTCTCTTGCCTTTCCCACTCGGTAGGTATCAGCCGAACGGGTCCTTGCGGGTCGTTGGCGTCCTTTTCGACTCGAAATGCGCCGCGCACATAATTGTGACAATTGATGCAGGTTGTCGTCATGTTCAAATAGGTGAAATGGGCGCCCTCATGGTTTTGCTGGTCAGCGAATTTCATCAGTTTGTCGCACTGCCGACGAAACTCGAGTCCGTAGTGTTCGTAGACTTTGTCCTCGACGTGCGGCCATTGAACTGCTTCACTCATTTTCTTCATGCTTTCGGCGCCTCGGTAGATAAGCGTAAAGTTCTCGGTCACAAGCCCGTCCAATACCTTTTGGGAGCCCGCCAGTTTTGCGCGCATAAATGGCTTGGTTTTATCTTGCTGGGCAGATTTCGATTGATGGTTGGTCTGAATGATCGCAGTGCCTGTGCATAATGAAAATACAGATACCGAGACGAGCAAAAACAGTTTCATCAATTTCTCCCTCGACGCGTTGTTGGTGTGATGAGACCACGGTCGCCACAATTTCAACTATGAATTCGACTATTTTTCGCCACGCAGGTTAGACGATTTCCACTGGCAGCGAACAGATCAAAATTTGTCGACCTCGGAATAAGAAAACGCAAGCAGCGCGCGGATTCGCACACTTTGGAGAGCTTTGAAACGCGATAGAATCCGAGTTTTCGGCGGTTAGTACCGAGTTGTGCTATCACTCGACAGGCGTTCTTACCCCGATTGACCCGCATTTCTGCCAAGCTGTAGAGTAGCGTCGAGCAAACGGAGATGCTGGTGGGTCTTCACTCGCAAAAAAAAGTAGGTCCAAGAGTAGGTCCTTTAGCCAGAGAGTAAACTTGGTTATTTCAGACAATCGAGATTGCGACGACCCACCAAGTAGGCGGTTTTTTGGCCGCGTGATGGGCAGATCGAACCCCCTATGCCGCTTGCGTCTAACGATTTAGCGCTCATTGATTTTTGTCAGACCATGTTAAAACAGTCTTTGCCGACTACGCTGGACGAGTCGGCAAGGATGATTGAAGAAATCGCTTCGGTGCCTTAACTACCCAGTAAGATTGTTTCCAATTCTGCCAGTGCACGTTTGGCTCTGGCTATTCCGCCCACTGATTTTACAAATTGCAAAGCATGGCTTACTTCATCCGGCGATGTTTTTGATGGTTGAAGCTGTTCTGGCTGAGGTTCCCCCGGCGGTTTCGACGTCATTTGCATTTCGACTCTTGCATCGAGTCTCGCCGGCTTCTTCTTGCTAACCAAATCGTTATAAACCTGTTCAACCTGGGACGACGTAACCTCAAGGCGGAATCGCTTATGAACTTCGTTTACGACGTCGACGAAGTCTGATGCGAAACCATCCGCAATCACCTGCCGAATCGCCTCAGCTTCCGATATTTTCGTCGCATCTGCCATTGGTCTACTCCTGATTGAGGACAATTGTATTTCGTTTCTTCTAATTATTTCTCATCATCTATCGCAAACACCGTGCCGAGCCTAAACATTTCAATCTGAGTCTCTCCCAACTGGATTCATCCAAGTTCTCAGAGGCTTATCTGGGCACAAACGACGCAGTCGATTTTCGATGTGCTGATACGCACGTTCGAATTTGGAGGTCGGAAATCGGAGTCGGAATTTGGATTATTCGAAATTTGGTTGTAACCATTTCCAGTTTTTGCTTCTTTGGCTTACAGGCTTGATCAACACAATTTTTTTCCGATTCGGGCGTTCGCAATGAAGCAGAATATAACTCTCGCAGTCGCCGGGGTTGCCGCGGCAATCGCAATTACGACGGCGATGGATGCCACCGGATTAACGGTGTTTAGCGCGCTTCCTTTGTTTGGATTAATCGTGCTGTTTTGGGTCCTGCAGCGGTTTTCAAAGTCAGAAATGGGGCTGAAGTTGGGCAAGCCAAAGCACTTCTTAATTGCAGTGGCTTATCCAGTCATCGTGATGTCGTTGATGACTGTTTTGGCGTTTTTGGGAGGCGCTATCGATTTATCAGACGCAAATTGGAACAACACGATTCTCAACATAACCGTTGGTTCAACTATCGGTGTGTTGATGGTGCTGATTACCGAAGAGGGTTTTTTTCGCGGTTGGCTTTGGGCAACCCTTCGCCGCGCAGGAGTTGCCGAAAACCAAGTCCTCGTTTGGACAACCGTCGCGTTTATGTTTTGGCACATCTCGGTCGTCACTCTGGATACTGGGTTCGATTTGCCACTGGCCCAGATTCCTGTGTATTTGATCAATTGCTTGCTCCTCGGCGCTATTTGGGCAAAGATGCGTCTGATGTCTGGCTCGGTGATCGTCGCCAGCGTCAGTCACGCAGTCTGGAACGCGCTTGCGTATTCACTGTTTGGTTTCGGAACGAAGGTTGGCGAACTTGGAATTCAACAAACTAACATCTTTGGACCGGAGGTCGGCTGGTTCGGAGTCTTGTTCAATCTCTGTTTTGCCGTGGGACTTTGGCAGTTTCATTCAAAAGGAAATCTCAAGTCAATTGAATCACCGATCGAAACTCTGAGCTAGAGTTTGGGACGGGAAATAATTCGTCGCTGGATTCGTGAGAATTTAGAGGTATCCGATCACCAACTCTGAATTCTGGATTTCCCAAAGGCTTCTCTTTAATTGCCAATGGAATCTTCGATTTTCAACTTCATCTGTTTCATCTCGCTATAGGCCAGTCGTTGTCCGGCTTTAGAAGCGAACCAAAGTATCGCAGCAACGAACAGCCCGAGCGGAATAAAGGAGTATGCCCAAGGCGACTGACCAGACAATTGTTGGGAGAGGCCGAATACTGCGGCAAAGAAAATCAAGACCGCGATAGCCAGGTAAGAAAACATAAAACCAGTCCAAACGCTCGGGTGTGGGCTAAAGCGGCCAAAAATTTCTCGGCACTGGCTTTTGTCGCGAATTTCCAAATGCATCCACGGCGACCAAAAATGTCGTTTAGAGTCGTGAATCGAAATCACAGCGTGATGACCTGTGAACTGCCCATGATAGTCGTCCGGAGACAAAGAAACGAAGTCTTTAAAACACTGGATGACTTCTTCTTCACTTGATTCCGTTTCCAGCAAAAACGTGGGACGCATTTGTACTGCCGACATGGGACATCAACGCTCCTGATTATGATGAATGCGGAGTTCTAGTAATCGTTTATCGAGCTGGTGTTGAACGACCAACTCTGTGATAGCAGTTTTTGAATCAGAGTTACCGTAACACGAACGATGATATTTGCCTGCACGCCGTTGAGAAACGTGTTGAAATGTCAAGATGCGGAGTCTTGGGGATATTTGATTGTTCGGGAATATGAGTGAAGCGGGTATGTAAGGTAGCTTAATTATAAGGCACTCACTGCCGTCGATTAACACGTCGATTAACTATTGTGTCAACCGTTTGCCAAGATCCACGGTGGAATTCCTGTGACTTGCATATTTGATTCCAAAAATAGGTTTTTCTTTTCGCTCGCCGCCGCGATAGGTTTGATTTGCGCGAATCAACTTGACGGTCAGGAAAACGCCTACTACGCGCCGCAGTCGGGAGTTTATGAGAATTTGAGCTCACCAATCCAATCCGGAGTTCCTTTGGTTGACCAGCCGATTCACGGTCCGTCCCTTCCACCTGTTGTTCAATCGAGCCAAACTGCACAGCCTGATGCGACTTCCGAAGCCGATGCTAAAAAGGCTGCCGAGGCAAAAAAAAAGGCAGCTGAAGCACTAGAAAAAAGAGTTGCTTCAGCCCACAAGCTGACTTTTTTCGACAACGACTTTTCTTATTTGTGCGACCCGAACTATTGCGGATGGGCATTAGGCGATCGTTTCAAGAATTTGTGTTTGCCCCATGGCGGCCAATTCAGCATGGGTGGCCAATATCGATTTCGCGGGCATTCGGAAAGAAATATGCGTGGCCTGGGACTTACCGGAGTCGATGATCAATTCCTGCTGCATCGAACGAGAATCTACGGCGACTGGCGTATGACTCCAAATCTTCGTGTTTACGGGGAGATGATTGATGCGGAAAGCACCGAAGAGAACTTTCCACCTCGTCCGATCGAAGTCAATCGGGCTGACATGCTTAACCTGTTTGTGGAGGCGCGACTGTTAACCGGACCAAGAGGCGGAGAATGGTCGACGCGCATCGGTCGCCAGGAACTGGTTTATGGCGAACAACGGTTGGTATCTAATTTGGATTGGGCCAACACGCGACGGAATTTCGAGGGCATTGTGCTTAAGAGGAAAACCAAAAACCTGTCTCTCGATGGTTTTTGGACGAATCCCATGCGCATCGACGACCACTCTTTTGATTCTCCCGATCGCGATCAGGAATTCATGGGGATCTACTCTTCTTACTCGGGACGCGAAAATCAGACGATTGATTCGTATTTCCTAAGATACGTGAACGGTCGTGGCAACAATGATTTCGAATATAACACGATCGGCGTTAGGTCGAAGGGCAGCAAAGGCCAAAATCTCTGGGACTTTGAAGGTGCATACCAGTTTGGCGACAACACCGATGGCTCAACCCACGCTGCTGGGATGGCGACTCTTGGCTTGGGACGTAAGTTCGACTGTCTCAGTTGGAGACCGACCTTGTGGATGTATTACGATTACGCATCGGGAGACGATTCGTTAGGGGCGGGCAACGGTTTCCATCACAATTTTCCGTTGGCCCACAAATACCTGGGCTTCATGGATTTTTTTGGACGTCGGAACATTGAAG
>JAHEJI010000094.1 GCA_024638965.1 Planctomycetaceae bacterium | reverse complement strand
CGACAATCGAACGTCAACAGGTGACGAGCCTGTCCGCCTGGAGACAAGCTGACCTACATCCAATAGCCGAGTCTGTCCCAGATTCGCGACCGTCTGCCGAGCTCCCGCGACCTCACTCCTGTTTTTGCATTAACTCAAGGACCGCATTCGACATGCTCACCACACCGGTCTGGAGGGCAACGTCGATATCTGGATAAAAGCCATTTGAATGCATCGAGGGTGGTGTGATTCCCATTTCCTTGTAGCGATTCAACCGTGATTGATCGACCACGCCAAGAAAAAACATCAGACTGGGAACACCGTTGCGCCCGAAATGGCTGAAGTCCTCGCCACCCATCACGGGCTCCGCCTCGATAACATGTTCCTTGCCCAATTTGTCGCGAAAAATATCCGCTATCCGATTTGCCAGTTTGTCGTCATTGGAAAGCGCAGGCGTGCCTTCCGAAATGGACACGACGGGTTCTTTTGCACCAACGCTCATCGCCGCGGCTTTGGCTTTTCTCTTGATCGACTCAATCAGCAGATTCCGAACTTCATCAGAATAACTGCGAATCGTCAATTGCAAATGGCAGTTGTCTGAAATGATGTTGTGTTTCGTTCCAGCGTGAATGGAGCCGACTGTGACGACCGCCGGCTCAATCGGTTTGACTTCGCGTGAAACGATCGTTTGGAGATCGAGGATCAGTTTGGCGGCTTGCACAATCGGGTCGATCGTCGTGTGTGGGTAAGCTCCGTGACCGCCGCGACCAAACAATTCAATATCGACGCTATCGACGTTGGCCATCGCATAACCACTTCGAAGTGAAACAGAACCGGTGGGCACAACGGGGCTGCAATGAAGAGCCAGTGCATAATCGGGTTTCGCAAACTTTTCAAACAGCCCGTCCTTCAACATGGCTTTGGCACCCGCGCCACGCTCTTCGGCGGGCTGGCCGATAAACATCAAGCGTCCCGACCATTGATCTTTGTGGGCTGACAGGTAGCGAGCAACTCCGACCAAGGTAGTCATGTGGACATCATGTCCGCAGGCATGCATGACGCCTACCGTGTTTCCGTCCGCATCTTTGACTTGTGTGGTTGAGGCGTAGGGGAGATTGGTTTGTTCGACCACCGGTAACGCATCTAAATCCGTTCGCACCATGACGGTCGGGCCATCGCCGTTTTCCATGATGCCGACCACTCCATGTCCGCCGAAATTGGTCGTGACGGTCGCACCGACGTCCTTCAATTCTTTGGCAATGCGAGCGGCCGTTTCTTTTTCCTCAAAGGAGAGTTCCGGATTGCGATGAAAATGGATGTACAGCTTGAGCAGGGGTTCCAGATTTGTACCGATCCAATCCTTCGGTTCTTCCGCCATCACGATTGACGGGTTGAGTAATCCCACCAACAGGACAAACAACGACGATGTCTGGATCGAATATGCTTTCAGGGTAGTTTTCATGATACGCCTTCGCCAATGAGTGTTGCTTCGATGATTAAGTCTCAACATCATAATCAGTTGCCAAAGTGACGCCCACTCGCCCCGAGTTTGGGTGGAATTGGTTAACGAACAGATCCAAAGCTGCTTCGTAGCTTAATCCAAAAGATTTCAGACGAAAACTCAGGCATTTGAGTTCGGAAACCAAGATTTTTTTTCGACAATCACTTGAAGATTGAAGGGGCTCACTGAATTCAGGCGGACCGTTGAAAATTGGCATATCGCTGCAAGAACAATTCGATGATGTCAGCCTGGCCGGTTGACAACATTGCCAGCAGAGCCCTTTAATTCATTTACGAATCGAGGACGGCCAATTTTATCGGTACCGTCGATCAACAGATCGAACTGTTCAACTACGTGTCCGGATCATTCGAATCTTCGGTCTCGATTTTAAAACGATCACCGACATCCTCTTTTCGAAACCACTCGATAATTTCTGACGGAACTTCTGGCGGCAATGCTCTGAACTGATTCAACAACGACATGTCAAATCGAGTTGCATACATCCTCAGGTTACGAATCGCGGCGCGCGTCAAGCATTCGTCGAGCGGTTGGTTGTTGAGCAGCCGATAGTATTTTTCGTTGGGTGAAGTTACGACTGAGCCAACATTGATTGTGTCGTCACCCGGAACAACTTCGCGCCACGTATAATGCGGCAATTCCATCGCCTTCTTCGCGGTCCTCAGAATTCTCTCGGGCGTTAACGATTCGAGCAGGTCAAAACTCTTCATCACAAAATAGGTTTTCTGGTATTCGCTGATCAAATAGTCCGTCGTTGCCAATCGCAACAGATCATGATCGCACGACGGATCGATCAGAACACGATTAGATTCAGGACTGTCAATACTGTAGATCGTTTCCCCCGGCGAAGACAAAATTCCAGCACCAAAATCGCGAACTTCACCGTCCTGCATAACCAGTCCGAATTCAACGGTGAACCAGTAGATGCGACCTGCGTACAGCAATAGCTCATCCGCCCAGGATTTGATCTCGTCAATTTTGGTCGAGTCGTCTCCGGCATCGGCGATTCGGGCATTGCGTTCTACATAGATAAGATCCCGAGCCAAACCGTGGTTGACCATTACTTTTGCAACCGATGGAATCGTAAACGTGGCAACATGCCCAGCTACGTCGTGACCAATATCAGGCTCCTGCAGGTAGTCCTGTTCCAGCTCGCGCATGAAAGTCGTGACCGGAAAGAACTTGAGACTATGGCAGGTAAAAAACAGCTCCGCCGGAATGATCATGCTGACCGTTGAGAGTTGCCACTCCGTTTGCTGGTAGATTCTCGCGTTCAGCAAATAGAAGTCGGGGATGACACAATCACCGATTTCGAACATCGCTTCGCCGCTCAGATATTCCCGGCAAGCGAATTGGTGTTTTGTGTGTTGTTGGTCAGCAACCAGGCAAGCCCAGCTCAGATGTTCTTCGTGGGTGTAGTTTTCGTACATCTGAAAGGCTGAATATTCACCAAGATCGACTTTGCGGTCGCCAAACGACCCGACACCGAAGGGTTGATCCGCAACATAATCGGCCAGACATTTTGACGCTTTCGCGGGATCGATCACAAACGGAACATCGGTCCGTGCCAGGATCTCCGTAAGGCGTTTGATTCGCTCGGCCTTGGGCACCGGTTTGACTTTGGCTAGATCGACTCCATGACGAGCTGCAATTGCTGAATAGTCTTTTTCACTGATTGACATCTAATCATCCTGGACGAACATCAAAATCCCTTCAACCTTGCTTATTCTAGTGCGTGTCGCACGGACGTGTAGCGGTCGTGGCGCTTTGATTGCCAGGTGAAACCGACGAAAAGACGCCAAACTTAAACCAAAAGCGCTCTCGCAAATGGTTCGAGTTCGGTGTGAGCTCGGCAACTCCCACTTAATTGTATCGCTATGTTTCGAGACGTTTGGTGAAGAGACCCTGTCCGTCAAGGTCCGCCAGTGAGCCAGTTTTTTCAGGTCGCCGTCAGTTTTGATGACGACAATTATGACCGCGTGACCGAGCGTTTCAAGTTCCGTTTTGATCCAATTGCTTTGCCAATTCGCGAGTCGACGGCCGCGAGTTCCGAGTCGGAGTTGTTTATTCTTCATCGGTTTCGGAAACTTCTTTCGCAATTTTTCCAGAGGCTTGTTGAACCTGCTGCTTGAACCTGCGACGAACTTCGCCTTCGATCGTCGATTTGGCTTGTTGATGTTCCGGAATCACGACACCACAACTAACACAAAACTGGATGGCCTGATCAATCGTCAAATTAAGATCAATCGTCTCGCTCTTGGGTATCGAAATCGTAAATCCCGTGGCAGGCATTGGGCTTGTAGGCATCAGCACGCTCAACATCGGTTCACCCGACGCATTCCTGATTTGAATCATGCTTTCGCCCGTCACAAATCCGACCGACCAGATTCCTTTGCGGGGATATTCAAGTGCGACGACGCGACTGAATTGAATCTCATTCTCGTTAAAGGCAAAATCGGTGACCTGTTTGACGGAAGAATAGACGTTTCGAATGATCGGAACACGGTCGATCAATCTTTCAAAGGCTCGCCAAAGAATTCTGCCCACGCCGGCCGCAATCAGCTTTCCCGTCAAATAAAGAAATCCAATAAATGCCGCGAGGAACGCTGGAATCACCAGATGTCTTTTCAGATGTTTCAACTGGACGTAATGATGATAATACTCTTTTGCAGTCTGAGGTATTTTATCGGGGTTACTTTCAATAACGAATTTGTAAACGTCTTCAGGGATCCATTGGTTTCCAACTTGTCGAAACGGCTTTCCGTCAACGTCAACAAAAATCACCGTTCCATCGGCGGATACTCGACGTAGCTTCAGATTTTCTTTCATCGTCGTTTGGACGTCCGAATCATCACGGATGTCGCCAATCGAGCCGACGATGATGTATCTGGCGGTTGCTTCAACCGGGCGCAATACCGCTCTTTCAATTGTGTTCCAGGCCCAAAAGAAAAAAATGATCGTCAACAACGGCGGCAATAGAACGCCTAGCCCGCGCAGGGTTGCGATTCGAAAAGGGTTCAGTGACCTTCGCAACCAACCTCGTGAGCCAAGTACATTTGGTTTGGTATCGACCGCAGCCGAATCCAAATCCTCGTGCGCCAGATTGTCATCTTTAGATTTCATGGTGTGAGCCAGGAAGACATGCCGAAAATCATTTGAACGCTAATCATCATTTACCGTCCGACAAAGTAACCAACAAACAAAAACTCAAAGCGCGTTCGCTTGGGCGCCGTCCAATTAGGCTCCATCAAGATGCTCCGTTGTTCGCTTTCATAATGAACAATTTTTCTTCGTATTTTATTGAACATTATTGGCCACAAGGTCCCACAGACGTTGAAAAACGGAATGCAAACCGTCAATTCATGTTTCTCAGCCCATTAGAGCGCGTTTGGTTTAAGTTTGGCGTCTTTTCGTCGGTTTCGCCCGGCAATCAGAACGCCACGACCGCTATACGTCCGTGCGACACGCACTAGCTTACTCTTGCGCCGCGAGCAGCAACAGCGACGCAGACATTTGACGCTCCCGCTCGCAGCAGTGTTTTCGCGACTTCGCTGGCTGTGGCTCCAGAAGTCATTACGTCGTCAACAACCAGGATGTTTTGGTCGGCTATTCTCGCCTTGGGTTTGACACCAAAAGCACCGCGTACGTTGGCGAATCTTCCCGTGTTCATCAATGTGCCCTGCTTCTTTGTGTTTTTCAAACAATACACGAGATCGTCGGATTTGCGAATTGAGCTGATCTGGCTGATGCCGTCAGCAATCACCGACGCGCCGTGAAATCCCCGTTTAAGTTTTCTCAGCCAATGGGTGGGTACGGGAACGACCAGGTCACAGTTGTTGCCCACTTCAAATCGCTCGATTTGCCCTGCCAACAAGCGGCCAAGTCGAATTGCCAGAATTTCGTCATGGGTTCGCTTCATTTGCACGACAATTTCCTGCAGCAAACCTCGATAGTCGCCTATCGCGACGCATCGATCAAATCGCAAATCAACGCCAAAGCAAAGTCGACAACGATCATCAAACGGATTGCTCGCGAGCGTACTTGCACCGCACTTGACGCACCGATCGAGTTGGTTGCCTAATAGCCGGCGACAGCATCCGTCACAACAATCGAGCGAATCGTGGAATTCTGCAGAAGTTTCGGACGGAATCATTTGCTGCTTGCAGAATGGGCAACAAGCAGGAAAAACAAGCGAACCGAGTCGTTTGGGAAAGCGGTTACCGAACATCCTTGCACCTGACGTCTATACGACGGGCTTATCCTTCTCCTGAGCTGCTCATTCTTCCCCACATTCCAGAAATTTCAATACGGCCAACTGATGTCGGGCATTTGGTCAGGAATCCCTATAATCTTAGTCGTAATCTTGATCGTAAGTTTAATCGTAATCGTAGTCCTAGCCCTAGTCGTAATCCTAGTCCTGCTCATTTCCGTCGACGTCTTGAGGCGGAGAGACTAAGACTAAGATTAAGACTGCGACTAAGATTAAGACTGCGATTAAAATTAAGACTGCGACTAAGATTAAGATTAAGATTAAGACTAAGATTAAGACTAAGATTAAGACTAAGATTAAGACTAAGATTAAGACTAAGATTAAGACTAAGATTAAGACTAAGATTAAGACTAAGATTAAGACTAAGATTGGAAACTTGTTCTGTCCAACTATCTTTTTCGAATAATCACGGATGTAAGCAGGAACGTCAGGATGACGATTGTCGACCGATATCTACTAATTCTTTTCTTCAAGATTCTTTTGATCTGCCTGATCAGTTTTGCTGGTCTGTTTGTCGTGATTCACTTGTTCACCAACTTGGATGAATTTGTTGACGCAAGCGAAACAAATGGCGGGCTTCCCAGATTGTTGTTCGAATACTACGGACCGCGAGTGCTCGATATTTTCAGTCGCACCGCGGGGGTACTTGTTCTGATTTCGGCCATTTTTGCTCTGAGCATGATGCAGCGCCGGCGTGAAATGACTGCGATCGAGGCTGCTGGAATCCCCAAGTCGCGATTGGTTCGGCCGATTCTGATGGCTACGATTGTGGTGCTTGGGCTTTCGGTGGTCAGCCGTGAACTATGGATTCCCCGAGTCAAAGATCGGTTGGTGCGGACTCCGGCAAACTGGCGGGACGGTGGTCGAGTTCCTATGAACTTTCAAAAGGATCACTTCAGCGGCCTGTTGATCCGCGGCCAGGAAATCCTGATGGAACAAAACAGGATTACCGCACCGGATATTCAAATTCCTATTCATTTGAACGACACGATCTCTCGGATCCACGGAAGCATCGGAGTAATTGAGCCAGCCAAACATCAAAGGCCAGCCGGATTATGGATGTACAAGATCGATATTCCGGAAAACTTGATGGACATGCCGTCAATGAAAATGGACGGGAAGACGATTGTCTATTCGCCGCGGGACCACAAATGGCTCCAGCCGGATCAGTGCTATGTGGTTTGTACTCTGGACGCCAAGGAAATGGCATACGGCAAACAGCTGTCTTCTTATGCAACGTTGCAGGAAATGATGGCGTCGCTTCGCAAGCCAAGGCTTTGGTTTGGCCATCGGAAACAGGTCGAAGTTCATTCGCGAATTCTTTTGCCTTTTCTTGACCTGACTGTGATCCTTCTTGGACTTCCGTTAGTAATTTCGAAAGCCGATCGCAATATCTTCACGGCAGCTGGATTTTGCTTGATGGTCGTTATCGTGGTCCAACTGACAACATTGGCATGCAACAGCCTCGGTGCATTCAGCCTGATCCGTCCCGCCGCGCTCGCCGCCTGGATCCCGATCATCGTGTTTTTTCCATTGGCGATCCTCTCACTACGCCGGCTGAAAAGTTAGAAACGAATGATGGTTTTTGCCTCGGATACGGTGTTCTCATCCTGACCGAGTGGAGTGAGGGATCTCTCGTGTTTTTGCATGAGATTCTTCGGTCGCTACAGCTCTCTCAGAATGACTTGTTCGTAGTTTAATCAAATTATGAAAGGTATTGAGTCTAACCGCGTGCCTATCGAGCGGCGCGGGGCAATGGGCTAATGGTACTTGCTTTATGGCGACTCGGCACGCTCTTCCGACGACACTTGGTGGCCCCGGAGAGTGAAACGAAAAGATTCCTTGCGGAATCAACAACCCTCACCCAACGCTGAGAGGTCGACTGCTCCCAAACTTGGGAGAGTTTGGGTCCTAAAGTAAGTGCCAAAAAGGGCGATGGGCACGCAGTTAAACAAGGTATCCCAAAACTACGAATCATCTACGTTCATTAGCGGCAACATTTTTTGATGCAACGTTGGATTGGCTGAAGCAAGAAACTGGGGGTCGTGTAAGTCCAAAGGTGTATTATCAATGTGCGTGATGATGCCGCCAGCTTCTTCGAGGATTAACATGCCCGCAGCAATATCCCAGATGCTGACACTCGTGGCCCAGTAGCCATCCAGTCGTCCACAGCCAACATAGCAAAGATTCAAGGCGGCCGACCCAAGTCGTCGGATGCTTCCGCACCGATGCATGACTTGTAAAAAACGCTTCACTTGCGGATCGTCGGGCGTCACATGAGTTGAAAAACTGCAAACCAAAAGCGAATTTTGAATATCGTCGCAGTCACTCGTTTGAATCGTTTCTCCATTTAGATCAGCACCTTGGCCACGCGTGGCAGAATAGCATTCGTTCAGCACCGGATCCAAGACGGTGCCAACAATCACCTCGCCCCGATAAGTCAGCGCGACGGAAACGGCAAACGATCGCAGCTGATGAACGAAATTGGTGGTTCCATCGAGTGGGTCGACGACCCAGCAGAACCCTCCTGTTTCTAGTGATTTCAAGGAACCATCTTCCTCTTCCCCCAAAAACGAGTGTTCAGGGAACTTGTTTTCCAAAAAATCTCGAATTGTTTTTTGGGATTCGTAGTCTGCTTCAGTTACCAGGTCGCCCGAATTCTTTTCGGAAACGTTAGTCTTCCCCAACCACTTAAGGAGTATTTCCCCGCCGGCTTGCGCAGCTTGTTGGCACGATTTAAGGAAATAAGTAAGTTCCGGGCCGGAAATGTCCATTTTTTGAGCAATTTTTTTGAAATACCGAGAAGTTGCGTAATTGGTGGTCGACGCTTAAAAAAATGAGTTCGTGGCAAAAAAAAGCGGCATTGTTTCCGCGATCTGTGGGTCGTTTCACTCCGATCCAAACAATATTTTGCAAATATGGACATGCGGCCCGGTTTTGCTATGATTAATAGAGCGAGAAACTGCGTTCGGCATAACTGGACGCATCCAAATTTTATCGGTGTTTTTCGTGAACGATTTATTCGGCCTCTTCTCTGTTCCGGCCCCGCCGTTTTGCATTGCAAACGGTGGGGTTTTTTCGTCGATAATCGAATTGGTTTTTTCGACCGAAAATACGTCGTGTTTGAATTGAACTCATGGATTCTTTGAAACAGGAATGGATCATTTCTGGTCGTGTTCAAGGGGTTGGCTTTCGATACACGTCAAGGCAGGTTGCTCAACGATATGATGTTACCGGATGGGTGAAAAACCTCACCGACGGAACCGTTCAAATCGTCGTCGAAGGGCAACAAGCGGAAATTGATCGTTACCTCGATGACTTGATCGCGACGGTCAACGCCACCGGTTATGGAAGCGTCGAATCGATAGAGTGCGAATCGGTCGCAGCGGCAACTCGCGAATTCTCCTGCTTTTTCATTCGTTGATTCGACGGGATTCTGGCTCAAAGTCGATGAAAATCAGCCCGGTCCCTTTGTGAAAAGTGAACTGTGCGAGCATAATGTCCGTACCAAAAACTGATTTTTCCGTACGCACCTTCCTCGCGACGCATTGCAAATAATGTCTGTAGAACTGCTCGCTCAAAGTTTGAAGATTACGAACTGGCTTACTCCAATTTGGCTGTTGTCGATTGGGATCTCAATTGGCTTTGTTCTGTCTTTATTGGCACTGTTGAAGATTTATATCTTTTCCAAGATTCCGTTTTTCAACACCGTCGCCGAAAAACCGCAATTGAGAATTGTTTTGGGTGCGTTGATCGCGGCCGTTTATGTGGGACTGTTTCTCGCCTTTTATTCATGGCGATACGGTTCAATCATGGACACCGAAATTATCCTGCCGCTGCTGTTTGTCGTTCCCATTTCATTTCTGATTGGGTGGGGAAGCTGGAGCTTGCTTTCAAAACGGCGATCGGGTGAGAGCTTGCTTTTAGCCAGAGAAGGATTTCTTTCCTGGATGAACTGGACTTGTCTCGTAATGACGGTTTTTGCGGTCGCCGGCTACCTGCTCAGTTTGGTCAACGGCTTCGGCGTTGCCCGGATTGTTGACGACCCGGAAGGATTGATGAATTCGCTGGCAAGATTGCCGTATGCGGGTTCGTTTACCACTGAATTCGAAGTCCCGCCAAGCAGTGCCAGTAATACGGGTGACCCTTTCGACGTTGATTCTAACGGCAAAGAAATTGATTTTAACGGCGAAGAAATTTCCAAAGTCGATGTTGTTTCGAACCAAAAAGTTGAAATCTGCTACATCCCGATCACGGCGGTCGTTGGACGCGGACTGATATTTGAAGCGACCGCTGGAGAAGAACCGACGACTTACCTGAAACAGGCAAGCGGGCTCGGGCCAATCCCAGACGAACCTATCGATAAGCTCTACATCAACAATCTTGGCAGTGCTGACGCTCAGATCAAAATGGTCTGGAACGTACAACCGGAATACACGCAGGTTTGGATCATTCCCTGGGCCGCCCTGTTCGTGGTTTTGCTTTACGTGCTTTATCTCGTTTGGGCATCGTCGTTTCCAAAGATGGCTGCCATCGCACTTTCGACATTTAAAACGGAAATCAGCCAACCACTGTTTCTGCTGGTTGTGATAATCGGCGTCGTTTTTATGGTTGCGTCGATCTACGTTCCATATAACACGTTTGGTGAAGACATCAAAATGTACAAGGATTCCGGGCTGACCCTGATTCGCGTGTTGGCGATATTCCTTGCCATCTGGGCCGCCGGGAAGTCTGTCGCCGAAGAGATCGAGGGTCGTACCGCGTTGACCGTACTCTCCAAGCCGGTCGGGCGTCGGCAGTTTATTCTCGGCAAGTTTGCCGGTATTTGTCTGGCCGTCGCGGCCCTGTTTGTCGTGCTCGGATTGTGGTTCGTTCTGTGGACATCCTATAAACCAATCTACGACGGGGTTGAAAATTCGATGGCATCCGTCGACTGGACGACCTGTTTTTCGGAATCGATGGGTGTGATTCCGGCTTTGTTCCTGGCGTTTCTGGAAGTCACCATTTTTGTCGCAATCGCCGTTGCGATTTCGACACGATTTGGAATTTTGGCCAACTTTCTGATGTGCTTTGCAATTTACGTGTTGGGGCATCTCACCCCGCTGATTGTGCAGTCTTCCGATGTCGTGGGCGCGTTTGAGCCGGTGCTTTTGTTTGGCCAGGTGATCGCAATTATTTTCCCGGTGCTCAATCATTTCGACGTTCAAGCGGCGATCAACACGAACAGTGAAATTCCACTTAGCTACCTTGGTTGGTCGATCATCTATTCGATGTTATACGGCACCATGGCCATGCTCTTGGCGCTCCTGCTTTTCGAGGACCGTGACCTGGCGTAAAAGCGCGATCTTCCGACTAGGCCGCTTTGCGTAGCTGCTTTTGCAGCTCGTGCGGAAGTATGTCGGGGATTGCCAATTTTGGCGGAAGTGCCGGAAGCGAGCCCGTCATTTGCGGCTCATTGAACGACCAGCAATGCGCGTCAATCGCGTCCAGAACGGACTGAGCGATCTCGACAGCTTGTTTGCCTTGTTCAACACCCACACGCGGTTGATTGCCGAACCGGATGGCTTCAAGCCAATCTTTTTGTTCGGCCAGAATAGCATTAATCGGCTCGACTTCGGTCTGTTGCTGAGTTAGCACACGAGAAAAGAGATTGTCGCGGATGAACGCCTGTTGTTCCAAAGTCGTTGAATCAAAATCGAACTCACGATTCCGAACCCAGGACGGAATGTGAACAAGATCAATCGATTGGTTTGCCAGATTTACTTTTGCAAAGCTGTCGGTTCCAAAGATTTGCATACTCCGCTCCGGCACGAAACTGCAACGCGACGCGGTGATGTTCGCGACACCACCACAGCTGAATTGCAACCGGGCTTGAGCGATGTCTTCGTTGTTGCCAAACACAGATAGGCCGTTGGCTCGAACGTCGACCAGTTCGCCGGGAAACATCGAGTTAACCAGGTCGATGTCGTGAATCATCAAGTCCTGAACGACACCGATATCCGTGGAGCGAAACGTGTATCCGCTCATTCGAGCTGTTTGCACGAATTTCGCCGTACCGATTTCTTTGCGAGCTTCTTCAATGGCGGCGTTGAATTGTTCGCAATGACCGACACTGACGATACAGTTGTTTTGTTCAGCCAACTCGACTAGCGCTCGCGCATCGGCCACGGAATCGGTCAACGGTTTTTCGATTAAGCAGTGAATGCCGGCTTGCAGCAGGTCTGCGGCAACGTCGAAATGGAATCGCGTCGGCGTCGCGACAACAGCTGCATCGATGCTGCCGCGCATTTTTTTGTAATTGTCAACAACGCGTACGTCGAGCAAATCTGAAATTTCGTTTCGCGCGAATTGGTTCGGGTCGGCGACGGCAACAAGGTCTGTCTGTTCGATGGTCGAGAGAAGACGGGCGTGGATTTTACCGAGATGTCCAGCACCAATAACGGCGACGCGTAACTGGCTCATGCTGCTGTCCTCCTTTGTTCTCGTCCACGACCGTGTCGGCCTTGCTGGGATACTGCGACGACGTCCAGTAAATGCTCGATTTCGGGGAGTATTTCTCTTTTCGCGGACATGATTTCTCGGACATTGACAAGTCCCACCCGCGCCCGGTAAAGCAATCGGTAGGCTTCGTTGAGTGCGTTGACAACTTCCCGGTCAAAATTGTTTCGCTTGAGTGCGACGATATTAATGCAACGCGGTCGTGCGGGACTACCGTCGGCCAACATGAACGGAGCGATGTCCTGGAGGACGCGACTGGCGGCACTCACAAAAGTGTAGCTGCCGATGCTTGCGTAATGAGTCACGCCGACATTTCCGGAGAGGGTTGCGTGGTGGTCAACATGAACGTGTCCGCCCAGCAATGTGCCGTGTCCAATGATTACCTTGTCGGCGACGCGGCAATCATGTGCGACGTGAACACAGCCCATAAAGTAACAATCGCTACCCACTCGCGTGTAACCATCTTCTTTTTCGGAAGCCCGATTGATCGTCACGCATTCGCGAATGATATTCCTGTCGCCAATCACGACTTTGGTATCGGTTCCCCGGTAGCTGACGTCCTGGGGAGCCCCGCCGATCACGGCGTTGGGCGAAATAACGTTGTCCTCGCCAATCGTGACGTCACCGAGAATCGTCACATTGTTGAATAGTTTGGTTCCGTTGCCAATTTTGGCTTTGGAGCTGACGATACAAAAAGGGCCAATCTCGACATCTGAACCGAGTTGAGCTTGAGGATCGACAACTGCAAGTTTGGAAATATTAGTCGGCATTTCGTTTAACCTATAATGTCCGATTCAAACGGTGGCTTGGTTTTGAGGTTGGTTTGTTTCTATTACGCTATTTTTTTTACGGCGTCGGCATCTGCCGGGTGGCTCGACTTGGTTTGTTGCAACAGGGCAAACGCCATTTTGGCGTTCAGGAAATGTCCACTGCGATAGGCGGTGAATTTGCCGATCAAGTCGGCACCAATCAATGCAAAATCGCCCACCATATCCAATAGTTTGTGCCGCGCGCATTCGTCATTGAAACGAAGCGAGTTGTTGATCGGGCCATCTTCGGTAAACACCAGTAAATCGCTGTATTCAACTCTTCGCCCCAACCCCTGTTTCCGCAGTTGTTGGGCTTCGCTTTCAAGCACAAACGTTCTCGCGGCGGCTATCTCTGCAATGTAAGACTCGGGAGTGATGCAGATCGAATATGACTGCTCTCCAATCGCGGAGCAATTCGGGTAATCCAGATCGTACAACAAGTGATAGTCATTGGTGTCGATGGGTTCCGCCTGAACCCAGGCCCATTCGTCTCCGACTCGAATGGTCTCGGTGACTTTTCTAATCGCTCGCAGGGCGTCAAGTTCCCGACGTCCAGAATCCAGTAGAGCTGCAACAAATGGCTGAGCTGAGCCGTCACAGCCGGGAATCTCCGGGCGGTTGACCCAGACTTCGCAGTTGTCGATTTGTAAACAGAAGAGGGCTGACATCACGTGTTCGACCAGTTCAACGGCACACCCTTGATGAACCAGTGTGGTCCGGCGAGGGCCTTGAGCTCGGTGATGAATTTGCGCCGGGATGCGAGGATTGCCAGGCAAATCAGCTCGCACAAAGACGATTCCCGTGTTTTCAACGGCGGGTCGAAATTCGATCGTCACATCCAATCCACTCCAGAATCCGAAACCGGAAACCTGGGAAGGACGCGCAATGGTCGTTTGTTTGCGGTGAATTGACAACAAGGTAGTGGCTTTCAGAAAGACGTTTCGAAATATGGCTTATCGCTGAACATTATTTTGACCGCGATTGGCCGTGCCTGTCGCCTGCACAATCCGTTGGATTATGATTGGCGTAATGTCTTTCCGGTTTTGATAGTAGATGACGCTGCCGTTGACCTTTTGCATAATCGATTGTGGATTGTTCGGTTCCGTCGACTCGCTGTTGTACCGCAATACCAGCTGAATGCCATTTTCCTGGCAATAATCACCGATGAATTGGGTGACCTGGACGTACGTCTCGTAATGCAGCTCGGCCTCATTCTGCATCAACTTTCGCATTGTGTCCCGCTGCTCGATTTCGATGGCTGCCGATTCCTGAGCCAATTTGGTTTCAGCTTGATTGAATTCAGCCGAACCCGGTTCGTACTGCTTGAGGATTTCTGCCTTCTGCGCAAGTTGCTGTTGGACTTGGTTGGCAGTAACCTTGAACTGATCCGCTTCCTGTTTCAGGGCAGCAAGTTTCTGCGTGAATTCAGGATGGTTTTTAAAGATGAGGCCGACGTCACAGAGAGCAACGTTGGTTTGAGCCTCAACGGATGCAAGACAAGTACAGATGATGATTAACTGAGTCATCATCAACGTGGCGATCCTTCGCTTCGTTTTCACTTTCAGCGCTCCTTGCTTTAGTGTGCCTCGACGGCCAGTTTAAGTTGTTTCAAACGGCCTTCCTGACCGTAACTTTGTGTCTTTCCGCGAAATCAAGTCTCAATTCTGCGGCTCGGTATTCTGCCGATCTAGTCCGAAAAAGTAAAGAGCATAATTGCCAGCATGTCTGGTGATAGTACTCAGTCTAACTCGTTCAAGGCCGACCTACGTCGACGAAGTAAAGGTCTCCCTCAATTCGTCCGCTAGTTCGTTGTAACGTGCATAAAATCCTCGCGAGATCCATGCGAGATAGATATTCAAACCAAACGAGAACATCAGCATGAAAAACAGGAAATTATAGGCTTTGTCGGAATGCGCTTCTTGTTTGGCCAGTGTCGCTGGAGTAGGACTACCCGTGCCAGCTTCGTTGTTGTTGGTGCCCGGTCCCGGCATCGAAGTTCGGTATTCATCCAGACCTCCTTTTTGCGCAATTCTGGGTGACACGTTCAACTTCTCACGAGACGGCACTGGGTTATAGTCGTATTGATTGGTTGGCGTAAAACTCTCGGAACGACGAACGGGGAATTCATGGGACGGGTTTTCAATCAGGCGCGTGTTTGCCGCGTATCGTTGTGATGGAAAGGCTGGTTGCTGAGGCGTATTCGCATCGCCACCTGCTAATGCACGTCCTTCTTTTCGCAACTGGTGCAAATATCGTTCATTTTCCAGACGCGCCGTTTCATCGGCAACCTTCTTTTCTGCGATGCGGCGATCTTCGGCAATCCGTTCCGCTTCGAGTCGCTGTCGTTCCCGTCGAATCAGCTCTTGTTGAAATTCCAAATCGGAATTATCAGTGATGGGTCCAAGTGCAGTTTGTGGCCTTGTCGTTGTTCCCGGATTTGACAGATTGGATTGACGAACCGAGTCAAATCTAGGTCGAAATTCTGGGCTGTTGTCTTGACCTCGTGGATTCTGGGCGATCGGGGCGCCCATTCGGTCTCGATAATTGGGTTGGGAACTGCTTCGATTGTCCTCGGCAATATACGGTGGGCCATAAATTCGCTGCTGAGACTCGGCCGTCTGGTTTCTTGCGTCCCGCGCTGATTGTCCGCTGCCCTCGCCTCGCAAGCGTCGCAACGTATCTTCGAGGGTCATTGAATTCCCAGATGTCGAGTTGGCTGCCAAATCAGATTGGTTTCGCCGCGAATTAAATTGTTGGTTGGCAACATTTGAATCGTTATTTCGCCGATTCGTGTTGAGTCGGTCCGCCCAATAATTGTCATCCAGAACACTGGATCCCATTGGCCGTCGAGTTGCCGGTGATGGAGTCAACACCGAAGACTCATTGTTCGCAGTGGCATTATCGCGGCTGGGAAACGAATTGTTTTCGAAAGGCGATTCATATTTCAGAATCACTTTTACGATTTTGTCTGGTTCCAGCAATGGCTCGGGAACATCTGCAACCAAGCCTTGCGGGTTTTCCCGAAGCTGCTTGATCCGAATGGCGTCAAGCCACAGGTTGAAACGGCCCTGTTGTGTACCAATCGCGCCGTTCTTGTCTGCTTCGGCACGATATCTATCGTGACGCAACAACACGTCGACAAGTTTGCCTTGTACATGAGCTGGAACAGCAGCGAGCAAACCACTGGGATTCGCCTTGAGCTGTTCGATTTTTGCGTCGTTCAACCACAGTGTGAAAAGACCGGGCGTACCGGTGTTTTCCTGATTCTGTTGCTGGCCGATGACCGTCCCGGTCATCATCAAAACCAGCAGCGTTACCATCATTCCTTTCATGGGAATCGCTCCAACCGAATTTTCACGGGGATTAATTGTTCTGGGCAGGCGGTCATGGTAGCCATTTTAAGCATTTCAGGTAAATAGTGAAATCTGCACCCCGTTTTCTGCCCATTTACGAGTGATTATGACCTGTCAGCGAACTCGGATAGCTGCAAATCCCGAGTGCATGTTACATTTCGGACCATTTAGGCTCGGTTGTAGGATCGCCCGTTTGGCCTGCTGGCCGCGCACCCAAACCGACCACAGAGAAATTCGGTTTCTTCAGGAAAGGAATAATTATTTATGAATGGTGAATTTTGAATGACCAATGAACAAAAGGCCTAATGGAGGGAGTCCGGGAATCAATCACCATTATTCATTAGACCGTAAACTTGCATCTCCGACGCTCTCGTGTCGATCAGGGAAAAGGGCCGGTGAGGACACAGGACTTCTCCAACGGCGTAACTTACGCTTCTCAGCAACGCACCCCAAACAGCGCAACCCAACATGTCATCAAACGTCAACAGATCCAATTCAGCCAGGTCAGCATGGATCATGGCGTTCCGAATTGTGGTAGCAACAACTGTGGTTGCAGCGCTGGCGTATATGATCGCATCAACTTGGTCCCAGCTAGTCGCAACCGAATTCCAAATCAGCGAAGTAAATCCAACTTTCTGGGCAATGGCGGTCGTTGTTTATGTGGGAGCCATGTTTCTGTCGTGTCTGTTTTGGTATCGAGTTTTGCTGGCACTTGGTCAGAAACCATTATTCGGCAAGACACTGTTGGCGTTTTTCGCAAGTCAGTTGGGCAAATACGTTCCCGGTAAGGCGATGGTGGTCATCATTCGGACAGACATCATTCGCGGTCCTGAAGTTCAAACGGGGCCCGCCGCGGCAAGTGTGTTTGTCGAGACTTTGACCTGGATATTCGTTGGGTCCGCAATTGCCAGTCTGTTGCTGGCGTTAAATTTCCAAGGACAAACGTCGCTTCAAATCACGGCGATCACATTAACTCTCATCGCCGGGGTACTTACCTGGCCAACTGTTTTTCGCAAAATTGCCGCGCTGATTACAAGAAGCAAATCATCGGGCCAGTCCTTTTTATCAGGCTTGGGGCTGAACACGATGTTGTTCGGCTGGATCGTGATGAGCCTTGGTTGGTGTTTAAATGGCTTGAGTCTGTGGTTGGTAATTCGTGGTTTGCCGGGTACGGACATAACAATCGACGACTTACCGTTGACTCTTGTTTGCGTTTCGTTGGCTACTGTTGCCGGTTTTGTAACGTTGTTACCGGGGGGATTGGGCGTCCGTGAACTGGTGATGATACCTTTGCTGGGAACGCGATTCGGTGCGGTAACAGCAGTTATTGCGGCGATCGTAATCCGATTTGTTTGGTTAGCGTCAGAAATGCTGACCTCTGGTATAATTTATTGGTGGCGAACGAAGGTGGGGGACAAGGGTCAATGATTCCTTCTGGTGGAGCTTCAAGCCTGAATTGAGTCGTTCGTAGTACCGGCTTTCGCCGGAGAATTCCGCCAAAAGGCGGCACTACAAACAGATCGTTTCAGCTTTGACAATTCACAAGCATGTAAAATTTGAACGGTATTTCATGCCGAAACTTTCAATCATTATTCCGGTTTTCAACGAAGCCGACTCGCTTGACGCGCTGTTTGGTGAAATCAAATCTGTCGCGCAAACAAACAATTACGATTTTGAAGTCGTTTTCGTCGATGACGGTTCGTCAGACGGTTCCTGGGATGTGATCTCTCGGCTTGCAAAACACGAAAAGCATGTGAGAGCTTTAAAGTTTCGTAAGAATTTTGGCAAGGCAGCGGCATTGCGAGCCGGGATCGATCAATCGGTCGGCGAAGTGATTGTTACGATGGATGCCGATTTGCAAGACGATCCTCACGAGCTTCCTAAGCTGATTGATCGTCTCGGCAACGAATTTGACTGTGTGAGCGGCTGGAAGAAGGTGCGCCGTGATCCAATTGGAAAACGATTGACATCCCGGTTATTTAACTGGCTGGTCGGCTGGCTTACCGGAGTTCGGCTTCACGATCATAATTGCGGTTTCAAGATTTACCGCCGGGAGATTTTTGATGAAGTAAAACTTTATGGCGAAATGCATCGCTTCATTCCGGTTCTGGCGGCGGCACGTGGATATCGGGTTGGCGAGGTGATCGTCCATCATCGCGCGCGAAAGCACGGTAAATCCAAGTATGGCTTGTCTCGGTTACCCAAAGGATTCCTGGATCTTTTGACCGTCAGTTTCCTGACGGGATACCATCAAAGACCGCAACATTTGCTTGGTTCAGTCGGTTTGGTTGCCTTTGGACTGGGTTCAATGGGAATGGTCTGGATGGCGATTTACTGGGTGTTGCGAATGACAATATTTGGAGATTGGGCACCGCTTCATCAGCGGCCAATCGTTCTTTATTCCGTGGCGGCGATGTTGCTTGGAGCGCAGTTGTTATGCATGGGTTTCCTGGCGGAGCTGATTATTGCTCGCGGACAGGAGCGTGAACGACCCTATTCGATTCGCGATCAGATTCCCTCAGAAGATCGACCCGTTGCAGGTTCCGTTCTTCCGGTCGATGATGAATCCGACGAAGAAAATAACCAGATCAAAGCCGTTTAGTTATCAGTTCGATGTCAAACAGTTCCAATGCCGCTTGCCCCGCTGAAGTTACGAATTCGTGCGCGCAACGACACTGGGCGATTTACTGGATTCTGATTGTTTGCTCGGTCGCAATGGTGGGTGGGCGAGTCCTCACGGTTCAAAATCATCAGGCGAAAGGTGATTCGCCGTTTTTCAGTGCAAATGACCGTAGTCGCTGGTGTACGATTCGCTCACTCGGTGACGATGGAGCGTACGAAATTGACGATGTGATCGCGGATCCTGAAAACAAGATTGCCTGGGATTCAATCGACAAGGTTCGCCATGTCGGTACGGATGGGGAGTTTCACTATTATTCTACCAAGCCAACGCTCTTCCCGACGATCCTCGCCTGGAAATACAAAGCCCTTAAGTTGCTAACAGGGTGGACGCTGCGCGACGACGCGATTTTTGTTGCGCGGGCAATGCTCATTATGACGAACGTCTTGCCATGGCTGGTCTACCTTTGGTTATTCAGTTTGTTGATCGACCGCATTCCGGTTCGGGACTGGACGCGATATTACGTTTTAGCGGCGGCCTGTTTCGGCACTTTTCTTTCAACCTTTGTGGTAACGATTAATAATCATCTGCCCGCGGCGCTCAGTGTCATGGTTGCACTTTATTGTCTGACGCAAGTTTGGCGTGAAGACAAGGTTCTTGATGAAAACGGTCAGTATGTTGACCAAAAGTATGAAGCAGGATGGGCGATGTATTTTCTCGCCGGTTTATTCGGAGCTTTTGCGGTCGCCAACGAGTTGCCAGCCCTGTCGTTTTTCGGCTTGGCAGGATTGGCGTGTTTGATCCGTTCGCCGAAACAGACTGCCCTTGGGTTTTTGCCCGGAATGGCGATCGTCGTTGCCGCATTCTTTGCAACCAACTACGCGGCTCATGCTGAATGGCAACAGCCGTACAATCATCGAAGAGACGGACGGGTTCTGCATACGGTTGAAGGCGATTTTTCAGAACAGCTTGACGCCGGTCATTTTCCTGCCGAACTTCGCGATGCATTATCGCCTGATTCCGAGATGGCTGTTCCAAGAGTCGAGAAAGGCGCTTGGCCGCTTACGCCCAAAAACGAAACACGTTGGGTCGTTCGCGACGCCAATTCGACTAAGCAGTTCGCGATTACCAAGCAAAAAGGCGAATCGAATGTTCAAATTCGCCAATGGCAAAACTGGTACGACTATCCGGGCAGCTATTGGTTATCCAGCAATGACGCGAACAAGTCAGTTGTGGATCGAGGCCAGGGCTCTCAAGTTTTGTATGCATTTCACATTCTCTTTGGGCATCATGGTATTTTTTCGTTAACGCCAATCTGGCTGTTTAGTTTCGCCGGAATGTTGGGATTGATGTTCAACCAACGACTCAAGCTTCGCTGGTTGGGGGGGATGAGCCTGGTTTTGACGGTCGTCGTGCTGACCTTCTACATCATGCGACCAGAGATGGAGCGCAACTACGGCGGCGTGACGAGTGGTCTCCGCTGGCTGTTTTGGCTTGCGCCGTTATGGTTGGTCTCGATGATGCCAGTGGTTGATTGGTTCGGGCGATCTAAAACGGGGCGGAGCATTTGTTTTCTATTGCTTGCCATTAGCGCACTTTCGGCGTTTTATTCCGCCGACAATCCCTGGGTCCATCCCTGGTTGTACGAGATTTGGGAACTGACGGGACTACCTTTATAGACGAACTTGTTTGGCGTTTTGAAGCTCGAAGAAGTTGGAGTCATCCTGAACCGAGTGGAGCGAGGTGAAGGA
>JAHEJI010000093.1 GCA_024638965.1 Planctomycetaceae bacterium | reverse complement strand
AAGCAACCACGAAAATGGCGGCAAAGAAAAAGACCAGTAAGAAATCGAAGAAAACGAAGTAGCTGCCCTCAATTTGGATTGGGCAAATATTGGTCATGGAGCAAGAGAAAAGGAAAGTCATTCTGAGCCCCACATTCCGCTACGCGGGACAACGTAACCAAGGAACATAAATTATGTCGATGGTGTTTTGGTGTATCAAGTCATCCTGTGGGAGCTTTAGCGACCGAAGGATCTCACGTAGATCGACGAAAGATCCTTCACCTCGCTCCACTCGTTTCAGGATGACTAGTTCGCCTTTACCGACTAACATGGTAGTTCATTGGAAGAGAGCTTGAATCGCCAAGGCTCCGTCAGGATGACTGGGATCATTTGACTCGGCGACTGATCATTCGTCACTCGCTTCGGCTTTTGTTTCGTCTGGCCGATCCTGCTCAAGTACCACGATTTCTTTTTTTTGTCCGCCGACGCTTGAATGCGCCGATTGAGAAATTCCCGGTTCGACGGATGCAGGTGGGGTCGGTCGGACCGGTGTGGCACGCTTGGCCTGGTCCACGGTTAGTCCCATGAAAGCAACCAAGGCTAACACGACTAAAAGACCAGCGGTCAAATACATCTTTTTCTGATTAAGTTTGGCATCTCCTGGTTCCACGGACTCGTTCTTTTTTTCTACAGCGTGATCCAACGTGTAATAACGAAAGACTCTTCGTGTATCTTTCAAACACAGTACGACCAACGCCCAGATTCCGAATGGTAGTGCGATCACACTAAACGGCAAGATCGCACAAATCACGATTAAAGCCGCCACGAGAAAATGGAAGTTTCTCAGTTTGCCCAGGTGATAATGGCAAGCGAAGCACAATAACGCCAGAACAACTGCCAGCGTGAAACACAATGCGACAAGCTCCCAAATAAATTGAGCGCCCGACTGAGGACCTGAAAACGTGTCGACGATTTCGTAATGCACGAGGTCCCGCAAAAAAGACGGTCCCATCGTCGCCGCCAGAACAAGTGCGGCAACCGAATAAATCATGCCCGCGATGAAAAGACCGACGCGGGGAACTTTCAACCGTTCTTTGGCCGTTAAGATCTCTGCGGGAGTAACCATCCAGTCTTCGCTCTGTGGAGCGCCGAATTTCGTGGGAGGAACTGGATCAATCGTTGGTTCGGGCGACGGTGGCAAATGTTGTTTCACCTGGGCGATGAATTGTCTCGCTTCATCGACGTCTCTCTTACGCGTATGCAGCTTCACTCGTGCGTTACCAGCTCCCGGCAGGTTTCGCGAGGCGTCCAGGCTGTTGGTTTTGATTTCAATCGAGTCTTCCAGGAGTCCCGAGGAAAACTTGATCGATGAAATGTCGTCGTATTTGAGGAACTCGGAAACGTTATTGCTCATTCGGAAATTCCAAGCGGGTTTCTCACATTGGACTTCAATTCCTTCTGACATTGCCCGTAGGATCCCATAGGTAAGAAAGTAGGAAGCGTCGAACGCCGAAAACCGGAGTACGGCCCGGGCAGATTGTTTGTCGAGGGCAAGACTTGCGGTTGGGGATGAGTAGCTTTTTTCGGCCAGTTCAAGACCGTCCAACGATTCAATCGCGGTTCGAAACTGACTGGCTTGCTGATATCTTCGGGCTGGTTCTTTCTCCAGCGTTTTCATCACGACTTCATCAAGATGGTTTGTGACTTTGGCTTTTTCGCTTGGCAAAGCAAATCGACCGATCGGCAACTCGCCAGTTAGAAGCTCGTAAAATACGACGCCAAGCGAATATAAATCGGCGCGGTGGTCAACCGTTTCTGGACGCTCGATCTGTTCGGGAGCCATATATTTAAGCGTTCCAAGGACTTGTCGCGTGGCCGTTAAAGTGAATTCTTCCTCTTTCGGTTGCAACAGCTTGGCCAGACCGAAATCCGCAATCTTGACGGTGCCGCTTTTGTCGAGCAGGATGTTTTCGGGCTTGATGTCGCGATGAATGACGCCTTGATCGTGAGCGTATTGAAGTGAGCTACAGATGCTGGGAACAATTTCCAAAGCACGTTGAGGTTCGATGGTTCCAGCTTCAATCGCGTCACGCAGGTTAATACCATCTACGTATTCCATGACCAGGTAGTGCATTCCTTCGGACTGTCCGAAGTCAAACAAGGTCACGATGTTGGGATGAGTCAATTTTGCCAACGTCCGGGCTTCTCGAACGAATCGTTCCGTAAACGCGGGGTCGTTACTGAGATGCGGAGAGAGAACCTTAAGAGCGACGACTCGATCGAGATTGGTTTGCCGAGCCAGGTAAACTGAGGCCATCCCGCCATGACCGATCAGATGCATAATCTCCAGATTCGGAAACTTTCCAATAAGTTGGTCAGCTCGAGGAAAACGGCTCGCCCCGGAGTCCAATGGCGAATTCGACGCTGTCGCACCCGTCATTGCCAATCCCATTAAACACTGAGGGCAAATCCCACCGGGAGCATCGGCTGGCATGATCGAGCTACATTCGGTGCATTGGTTAATTGTGGTCACGATAAAACCCTGAAAAAGAGGCCGTTTTGCTTTACAATCCTATTTAAACGGTCCGATCCCAAAGGTTACCAAAATTCTGGAAAAGTTGTCCAATTAGAGCGCGTTTGGTTTAAGTTTGGCGTCTTTTCGTCGGTTTCGCCCCGGCAATCAGAGCGCCACGAGCGCTATACGTCCGTGCGACACGCACTAGTTGCCAAGTGCCTCGAAAAGGCGTTTTAGTTCGTCATCGACCTGGGTTGGATCATCCAAAGTCCTGGCGATCTGCATTCTTAGTTGTTCTCCATATCGCTCGCGAAGCCGGTGTACCGCGACTTTAATAGCTCCTTCACGCATCTTAAGCCGCTCCGCGATCTCCTTGTACGACGCCTTCGATGTACCAACGAGAAAGACCTGGATTTCGTCAAACAGTTCGCCCTTGCCTGTTTGGTGATAATGCTCTTTTACTTGCAGCAGTGTCTGATTTAACAACGCCATCGCCCAGGTTCGCTCAAAAATCTTCTCGGGCGTTATATCATCGCCGGGCGAAACCGAATATTTCTTGTCAGCTGTTTCAAAATCGAGCGAAAGAACGGGTTCTCCCCCGCCTCGTTTGAGTGCCTGCTCCGACCGCCATTCGTTGGTCATGAAATTCGTAAACGAAGTCAGTAGAAATGTTCGGAAACGGCCCCGATTTTCATCGGCACGTGCAAGTCGATCCTTCTCCAAAAGAAAAGCAAAAAAAGATTGCGTCAAATCTTCTGCAGCCGACCGTTCATGCCCTTTCCGGCGAGCAAATGCGTAAAGCGGATACCAGTAGGTTTCGCAAAGGTCGTTCAATGCGGCCCCGGCGTTTTCGTCATTTTCGCGAGTTGCTTTGATCACCATACTCCACGATGTCGTCGCAAAAACTCGATCGGAGTGGACCGGCGATTTGTTGAAATCGGAAGAGTTCATTGCTCTAATTGATCATTCAACCTGGTTGATGGCAACTTGGAGAAACTCGTTGGAACGGCTCGAAGGCAAAGCAGCTATGAGTCTACTCCAGCGTTAACCGATGGCAAATCATGAATTCCGCTAATGAACACCAAAGAACTTCAATTTGAGGCCCATCCCGATAAAGCCAATGTTTCGGCGCTGCTCCTAAAACCCCGTGGGGCAAAAACGTTGGTTGTCCTCGGACACGGTGCGGGTGCGGGAATGCGGCACGCGAATATGGAAAACATCTCCAGGTCCCTGGCCAAACACGGAATCGCGACTTTCCGATATCAGTTTCCGTTCATGGAGCGAGGAGGGGGACGCGACTCACTTCAAGTTTCTGTGTCGACGGTATGCAATGCAATTAAATGTGCAAAAAAACTCACTCCAAAACTGAATCTTTTTGCTGGCGGACACTCCTACGGCGGGCGGATGACGTCTCATGCGGCTGCGACTGAACCGTTAGGGGGTGTCGTGGGTCTGATTTTTTTTTCATTTCCTCTCCACATGCCAGGCAGACCTTCGAATGATCGGGCGAGTCATCTTGTGGACATTAAGCTGCCGATGTTGTTTCTGTCTGGAACTCGCGACGCCATGATGACACCGGAACTGTTTGAGCCGATTCTCAAGAAAATATCCGACCGCGCCATGATGCATCAACTGGATACCGGCGACCATGGATACAAAATCCTGAAGCGTACACGAAAAAGCGAAGAAGATATCTTCGACGAGATGGGACGAGTTGCGAGTGAATGGATTTCTGAGCAGAATTAACCAAATGATAATGGCATTTAATCGAATCTTACACGAAACGCGAGAGATTCTTCAGCTCGCTCTACCCGTTTCAGGTTGATTGGTTTTCTCTCCTGATTCAATTCCAATCTTTGAACGGTATTGCCATCAAACAAACCGTTTAGTGCAAGTCGCTATTAAAAGTCCGTTGTTCACATCGTCTTCGTTGCTTCCGCTGCTGCATTACAAAGGGCTTGTGCTGCCTCCATCGAGGTCGCTTCGGCGATTGCTCGCACAATCGGTTCCGTATTGCTGGGGCGCACCAAAATCCATCGATCGGGCCAATCCAGTCTCAACCCGTCCATTTTTGAAACGGTTGCATCTGAAAATTGCTTCTCAAGTGCATTAAATAGTTCGTCAATCTTCGTCCGGTCGACTTCAATCTTGGTCTTCCATATGTCGTAGCGCGGAATTCGGGCTGCGAGTTGGCTAATTGTCGAGTCGTTCGTTGCCATCGCGTCAAGAATCTGAGCCATGGCGACAAAGCTGTCCCGAACATATCCAACTCGCGGATCGATCGGCCCGCCGTTGCCTTCACCACCATAAACCGCGTTAAGACGAATCATCTCACTGGTCACGTTTGCTTCGCCAACGGCGCTTAGATGCAGTCCACAACCGTGCGATTCACAAATGTCGGCCGACATGCGACTGGACGAACAATTGATCACAACAGGTCCTTTGTTTTGGGCCAAAGCATGATTGAGCGTGATTGCCAACGTGTATTCTTCACCAATGTAGTTGCCTTTTTCATCGATAACCGCCAAGCGATCGGCATCGGGATCCTGGCAGAAGACGGCATCGGCTCCAAATTCGATTGCTCGTTGGCTGGTGGATTGCAGATTCGTTTCGGTCGGTTCGGGAGGGTGCTCAAACAATCCGTCAGGTGTGCCGCCCAAATACTCAGCCCGACAATTGAGCGTTTCAAGCAGCTTTCTTCCCAACACCGAACCTGCCCCGTGATGGCTGTCCAGAACGACCTTGTAGTTCTTGGCTCGAATTGCGTTGACGTTGACCGTTTTCAAAACGGCTTCGCAGTGGGCACTGGTTGTGTCTTCCAGCGTCGTTGTTTTTCCAACTAAATCATGGGCCACCCAATGAGTTTCGTTTTTTTGGTACGCCTCCATTACCTTTTCGCCTTCGGCTGCTGGAATAACTCGCCCGTCACCCCCAAAAAGTTTGAGTCCGTTATAAGGCGACGGGTTGTGGCTGGCAGAGATCTGAATCCCTCCAGTCGCACTATGTTGTCGAACGAGGATGCCCGTGGTTGGAGTCGCGGCAACATCCCCATATAGGACGTTGCGACCTGTCGCGGCAAGACCACTGCAGATCGCTTGAGCCAGCATCGGACCGGTTGTTCGGCCGTCGCGAGTGACCACTATCGGTCCCGGACCGTCCAATTGCCCGACATATGCCGTACTGTAGCGGATAGCGAGAATTGGATTTAGACTCTCGCCAATAATTCCCCGCAAACCGGAGACACTAATAATGGGTTCGTTCATTCAGACGCCCTGAGCAACTACAGAGATTTTGATATGATTGTGAAGATTCAAATTGAATTTGTCGCCGCTGGATTCGTGAAGATCTAGAAAGCAGTGGCTGAATTTTCGCAAAGTCAGCTTCGACTCTTTTTGAAGTTCCAACTTAATCATCAATTTCTGCCCATAAAATAACGGTTACTCCCAATGTCTGAAACCGCATCATCGTTTGACCTGGATTCCTGCACGGTTGAGCTGAATGCCGCCCGCGCGCAAGGCCATTTGTCTGAAACCGCCGTCGACAATATCAAAATCTGGTTGACGGAAGCCCGTTACGCTAAATACGTCCCTGCGATCGTCGAACATATCAACGAAGAAAAATGGCAGGCGCTCGACGACGTGTTTTGGACGATCATTCCGTTCGGCACTGGTGGTCGACGAGGCAAAATGTATCCGTTTGGAAGCAACGCCATCAACGAAAGAACGATCGGGGAGAGCGCGCAGGGGCTTGCCGACTACGTCAAAGAATTCAAGCCGGATGGTCCGTGGTCGATGGCGATCGCTTATGACACGCGTCATCGGTCTCGCGAGTTTGCAGAACTTTGCTCTGGAATTATGGTTGCCAATGGCTTTACCGTTTATTTCCTTGACGATTTCCGAAGCACGCCAGAACTTTCGTTCTTGATCCGCTACAAGCGTTGTGATTGCGGAATCATGGTGACCGCCAGCCACAATCCGCCCAGCGACAACGCAGTCAAAGTTTACTGGGCTTCCGGGGCTCAATTGATCCCGCCACACGACCAAGCAGTAATCGAGAAAGTTAACCGAGTGGATTCGATCGAAGTCGCAAATTTCCAACAGTCTGTCGATGAAGGAAAAATTATTTTCTGTATCGAGGAAACCGACAAGGCTCTGATGCAGGAGCATTTGAAACACAGTTTTGATGGTCCGCGTGATCTGAAGGTCATCTTTTCGCCGTTGCACGGCGTAGGTGAATTCAACGTCAAATCATTGTTAAACGAAGTTGGCTTTAATGAGCTTGAGATCTTCGGCCCGCACCGTGAACCTAGTGGTGATTTTCCCAATGTCCCCGGACACGTTTCGAATCCAGAAAACAAAGAGGTATTTACCGAAATCATCAAACACGCGCAAGCTACGGGCGCCGAGTTGATTTTGGCGTCCGATCCGGATTGTGATCGAATGGGCGCGGCGGCCCCGTTAACCATGGATCCGGCCGGTGAGTGGAAAACATTTGATGGGAATCAACTGGGTGTGCTGCTTGCCGACTTTATTTGCAATATGAAACAGAAAAACGGCGAGCTGAACAGCGACCAATTCATTATCACGACGCTAGTGACTACGATGATGATCAATCGAGTCGCTGAATCGTTCGGTGTTCGCTGTTTCAACGAAAACCTGGTCGGGTTCAAGTGGATTTGCGAAGTGGTCGATCGGGAAGGGCCCGATGATTTTATTCTCGGTACCGAGGAATCCCACGGTTATCTCGTTGGTCAATACGCGCGCGACAAGGATGGCGCGGTGGCTTGCATGTTGATGACCGAACTGGCCGCTTGGGTGAAAGCTCAAGGTAAGTCGCTGCATCAACACCTTGATGACCTGTATTTGAAATATGGTTTCCATCGTGAACGTCTGCTCACCATTCGGATGGAAGGGTCCGACGGGATGAAGCGGATGCAGAAACTGATGAAGAGTTTTCGCACCAATACTCCCGAGATAATTGGCGGCTTGAAGGTCCATTCGCATCGGGATTATTCAACGGTTGAACGGATCTATCACGATGGTAGCCGCAAAAAGATCTCGGGACCTGTCGGCAACCTGGTCGTGCTGGACACCGAGATCGACGGCAACTATATCGCAGTTCGACCTTCAGGAACCGAGCCAAAAGTGAAGTTCTACATGTTCACCTATGTACCTGTCGATCAAATCACTGATCTGGCCACGACGAAAACTGAAATGGACAAACGTCTGCAAGGATTCGCGGCGGATATGCAGAAGTTTGCCGATTCGATTGCGTAAGATACTGGCGTCGCGCCCATTCATTAGAAAAATCAGCCTGATGCGCAAGTTTAGAATTGGCACTTTTCGGCAGCCGCGGAGCGGCGACATGCGATAGCATCAGCGATAGGTTGCAAGTTGACCTAGGATCTCTGCAACCTTCGCTTGAACCGACTCGGCGGCGGATACTGTGAATCGGTTTTCATCGATGACACTGATTTTGCCATCCAGGTTTTGTTCCGCAATCATTTCTTCAACAACGCTTGTTATCTTGTCGATCGCAAGGTTGCCGTCGACGAGCCCTTTGACTTGATAGATCAACGAGGTCTTGGGTTCCGGATGTCCCCTGGGCACGATCGCAAGTTTCTGATCATAGATCTGATATTCCAAAGAATACTTTGACAACAATCCCTTCAATGCGTTTCCCAATTTTAAACCGCTACTCCGGTAAGTGACCGCGGTTTCCACATTCACACTTTTCTCGAAAATTACATTGATACCGTAATACTCTTGAATTGGTTCTAATAATTCCTGCAATTCGGTCTCCTCGACATCGAAACTGCTGGGTTCAAGTAAGGCTCGCCGGATTTCCAGCGTTTTTGCGTCCAAACTAGCGGCATACCAAGGACCGGGACGTTGATATCCCAGATTTGTTGCCTCAGTCGAATTGTTGTCCAACAACCATTGAACGGCGAGCCTCTTGATCTCTGCAGACTCGGATTCCGTTAGTTTAACCAATAGCTGAACAGTTGATTCGCTGACCGTAGGGCCAAGCTGCCCATGGTTCAAAAGCCGCAGAATTCCCTTGCGAGATTTTGGGATTGATTCGCTGACCGTAGGGCCAAGTTGCCCAAGGGGTCCTTCGAGCCTCGTTTCTTGAAGTGCTTTCAGAGCGAACAATTGAACCGTGGCATCTTTAGAGTTCAACATCTTTTCGATCAGGGAGCGATACCATTTTGAAATCGATTTTTCTTTCGTCTCGTAAAAAGCAATTTTTTGTTTGAGGTTGACGTTCTCTCGACTCACAACTGCCATCTGCAGCTGGAAATTCTGTTTCAGTACCCTGATTTCTTCTCGTTCATTTCGAGCCCGATTTGGATCGATCTGATTTTTCGTTGACGCCCGCAAATCGGCAAACGGATTTTCATCGGTATTATGCGTCGAGTTGCCAAACGGATTTTGATCGGCGTTTTTCGTTTTGTTGTCAAACGGATTTTCGTCTTGGGCCAGAATCGGGCAAGTCTGCGTTGCCATGAAACACAGGCAAACGATTACAGAACAAATCTTGGCCGTTTTATGCAAACTTTTCATTTCAACACCTTTTTGAAGATCTTCGACTGTCCGGCAGTGATTCTAGCGGACGTTGGTTCGATTGCAAAAAAAGAATCCGTGACTATCCTTCCGATGGGCAACACGCATTTCGATGAAGCTGGATTGCCTGAGTTCCCCCCATTTACTCGGCTAAGCCATTTTTCAGGCGAATAGGTTTTGGGTACGATAGAGTCGCGTTTCAATGATTCAGTTCTGTATTAACTGCCAAAGACATTCTCCCATGACGATGTATCCTAATCGCAGGCAATTCGTACAGGGTGCTGCTGTTGCAACGAGCGGTTTCCTGGCCGGCAAAGTTAAGTCGGTGACGGCGACGGGCAAACCTAGTAACAAATTAGAACGGATTGGGATTGGAGCCATTGGGCTGCGTTATCAAGGCACCGTGATTACGCTCCAAGCTCAGCAATTTGGCGACGTGGTCGCGTTGGCCGATGTCGATCGGCATGTTCGTGAACAGGCACGGGCCAGCTTTGGTAGCACTCCCAGAATATTTGAAGATTATCAAGAGTTGCTTAACGTCGAGAACGTCGACGTGGTTTTGATCGGCGCACCTGATCATTGGCACGTCAAAATGGCAATTGACGCTTGTCGAGCCGGCAAAGATGTCTATGTCGAGAAACCAATCTCCTTGACCATCGACGAAGGAAAAATCCTGCGGCGAGTCGCCAATGAAACGGGGCGAGTCATTCAAGTTGGCTCGTGGCAACGAAGTGATGCGAGATTTCGACTTGCCGTTGAAATGGTTCGTGCCGGTCGAATCGGAAAACTCAAAAAAGTAACTTGTGCGACGGGAAAAAACCCAACCGGCGGCCCGTTTCCGGAGCGCAATCCGCCCGGATATCTAAACTGGGATCTGTGGCTTGGGCCAGCGCCCCAAGTTCCTTATCTCGAAGAGCGTTGTCATTACACGTTTCGTTGGTGGTATGAATACGCGGGCGGAAAGATCACAGACTGGGGCGCCCACGATATCGATATTGCTCAATGGGCGATCGACGACTATCCCGTTCAAATCGACATGAAAGGTGAATTGCCGCAGATAAAAAACGGCTACAACGTTGCTTCGAAATTTGCTGGCAGCATTCAATATTCCAATGGTGTCGAACTGGTCGTCATGGACACCGGTCGCGCCGGAGTGCTGTTTGAAGGAGACGAGGGCAGGATTTTCGTAAATCGAGGTACGTTAGCCGGCGGACCAGTTGATCAGCTGAAAGACCACCCTCTCGATCGTGAAGCGTTTAAGCTTTACGATTTCGACAATTCTAATCGTCAACAACGGGTTGGCAAACTCGATGCGATCACGAATCATATGGGCAACTTTTTTGATTGCGTGCAATCTCGCCGGACACCGATCTCCGATATTGAAAGTCAGCATCGCAGCGCGACGACGTGTCATCTCGCGAACCTCTCGCTTCGTTTGGGCCGTCCACTGACCTGGGATCCGCAGTCCGAGTCTTTCCAAAACGACGCGGAAGCCAATCAATGGCTTGCCCGCGAACAGCGAAAGGGCTTCGAAATCGCGTGATGAAGGGGAAAGTTTAAATTGGATTCTGGAAATTCAGGAAATCTAAATGGAAAAGGTCTTAATCGTCGTTGGCGACGCATCGGAAACACTCGACACGATGTATCCCTACTATCGTCTCCAGGAAGCCGGTTTTGAGGTTGTCGTTACGGCTCCCGAAAAACGACGTTACCAGATGGTCATGCACGAAGTGAAACCGGGCTGGACGATTACCAAGGAATGGGAAGGCTATACGATCGAGTGCGATGTTCGATTCGCGGATGTCGAGCCGCAAAAGTATCTCGGAATCCTGTTTTCTGGCGGGCGGGCTCCGGAATACATTCGCTACGACGAAGACCTTGTTCGCATCACAAAGCACTTTTTCGAAACCGGGAAACCAATTGCCAGTGTTTGCCATGGGGTTGAAATCCCGGCCTACGCCGATTGCGTGCGGGGACGAAAAATGGCGACCGTCGAAAAATGCAGATTCGATCTTGAGGTTTGCGGCGGAATTTTTGTCAACGAACCTTGCGTGATTGATGGGAATCTTGTCAGCGGTCGTACCTACCATGACAACGGTCATTACGTCGGAGCCTGGATCAAGTTGCTTGAAGAAGCTAGAACCGCCCGATGATGTTTTGAAGTTGCGCTATCGGTTCTCCGGCAACCTTTATCAAGACTACATTTACAGATTATCCAACACAAATTCGGTCATCAATTTCCTCAGGTGAGCCAGTTGCAGTTTGTCTTTGACCGAGTGCCGATTCTGAGGATACACCATTAGCTCAAACTGCTTGCCGGCCTTTTGAAGCTCATGAACCAGCTGCATTGTGTTACTCAAATGAACGTTATCATCGATCGTGCCGTGAATCATCAACATCTTGCCATGCAGATCCTTGGCCGCTGACAAAACAGAAGTCTCTTCATATCCTTCGGGGTTGTTTTGAGGTGTATCCATGTAACGTTCCGTGTAAATCGCGTCATAATTTTTCCAGTCGGTGACGGGCGCGCCTGAGATGCCGATCTTGAAAGAATCGGAATGAGTCATCGCGTAAGCCGTCATGTAACCGCCGTAACTCCATCCCCAGATCCCAATCCGATCGCTGTCAACCCAGTCTTGTTTCTTGAGCCAGGCCACGCCTTTCTCGATGTCGTTAAGCTCGTTCTCGGCAAAGTTTTTGTGAATCGGCCAAGCATGCTTGACACTGCGAAAACTGGCAGATTGGTTGTCGCACATCCAGATAACATATCCTTGTTGAGCCAGCATCTGATGCCAGAGATACCAATCTCCGCCCCAGCGATTACGAACTCTCGGAGCTTGGGGCCCGGCATAAATGTGAATCAGAACGGGGTACTTTTTTGCCGGATCAAAATTTGGCGGACGAATAATCATCGCATCCATCGGTTGGGCATTATCCGACGGGATCGTCAAAAACTCCGGCTGGGCCAGGTTAACGTAATCCAGCCGATCATCTGCTGAAGCCGCGAATTCACGAAGGAATGTTCCGTCACTCCGGTAAAGTCGATAACGAGACGGTGAATTAATCGTTGTGAAGTCGTCGATGAAGTAAGAAAAATCGTGGCTAAAATCGACCGAGTGTGTTCCGGGCTCGTGGGTGAGTTTCGAAATCGATCCATCCGACAGTTGAATTCGATAGGCATGAACGTCGAGCGGATTTTCTTTGGTCGCCGTAAAGTAAGCAAACTCTTTTGCGGGATCGAGGCCGATAAAGCTGCGAACCTCCCACTCGCCCTCGGTCAAAGCTCCGATCAGCTTGCCTTCGGATGTGTAGTGATATAAATGGCTGTAGCCTGTTCGGGGACTTCTCCAGATAAAACTCCCGTCGGCGAGAAAACCCGGGTCGCCTGGCGATTCAATCCATGCCGGCGTCTGATCGCGAAACATCATGCGCGGGTATTTGCCATCGGCGTCGGTTGCAATTAAATCTAACCAAGTTTGTTCTCGATTCTGAACCTGGACCAAAATCTGTTTTCCGTCCGCGGACCAACTGACGCCAGAAATCAAAATTTCGGTGCCGTCGTAACGGCTGAGATCGACATAGTTGCTCTCTCCAGTCGTCGAATTGGCCACTGCCAGTTTCACTTTCGGCAGTGGATCGCCCGATTTGGGATAATTCGTGATTTCAGATTTTCCCCGCACCGGAATGTGATCGATCACGGTGAACGAATGGACGGGTGATTCATCGAGCTCGAGAAACGCGACGTTGGGACCGGTCGGACTGAGCCAATAACCCTTAAAGTTTCCACGGCCATAAAGCTCTTCCTGGTAAACCCAATCGAGTTTCCCTACGAAAGTCGATTCTGAGTCGGCTTCGATCGCCTTCAACTCCCAATTCGACAAATTGAGAAAGTTGAGTTTCCCTTTGGTTGAATAAACCAGGATGGACTCATCATGGTTGAAGTGTATCAACTCGGCTGGATCTTCCGGTGAGCCGATTAACTGGCAACCCGGATGTGTTACCGTTCTGTCATCGACCTTTTGAAAACGTACTACCGCCGTATTGCCCTCGTGAGGCAGGATCATGAATGCTTGATCATCCGATATTATCGGGTCAGCTCCGGCGAGGTGTTCGGCAAGTGTTTTCCCAACGTTTCCTTCGTCGACCAACAGGTTAATCAAATCCGTTCTGTTCAGCGGGGCAGCGGCAACGCCTGTAAAGGAAACTGATTCGACGTCCACAAGTAGCTTGCGACCCCAGCTTGTTGTTTCAATTTGATTTGTCTTGCCCTTGAATTTGGGTGCTTTTGGATAGTCGGCCAGTAGTTCGTTCTCACCGTCAATCGATTCAAGCTTGAGCTTACCCAGCGGTTTGACTTCGGTAACTTTTTCAAGATTCAGTCCGTTCGGAGACGGCAATCGCAACACGGGAAATTCTCCTCCCACTTCGATTGATTCGTCGAAGAAATTCCAGAATGCCAGGCCGTCGTCGGATTCGGATTCGAGCAGATAACTCGCCAGTCGTCCAAGCGGTTGAGCCGTGCGAACCACGTAGGTTCCCGCCGGGATTTTTCGTGTTTCTTGCGCGCGATTGGATTCGACGCGAACCATATTGTGTTTTTGAAAAGCGCGTTGCCCTTTGTCGAGACTCTTGATCGTATCGACATCAACCGAAAGATTATTGGGGTGCGTCATCCGTGTAACGTCGATGCCGTGCATCAGCAGTCGATCAATTACTCGGATTTGATCCGCGGGAATCAAATACGCGAAGGGGAGGGGAGTCTGCTTCGTTGGTTGGTAATGGGCTACGAATTCGCATTCGTAGTCATGAGGCTGGCCGTCCTTGAAGCCTTTTAGTATGCATTTTTCTTCAAACGCGGCAACTTTCGCGCCCAGCGACATCGTGATACGTTCAGGTTGTGTCCTGGCGGCGGCGATCAATTCTTTATCGACCGCATCGAGGAGACTGGTAATTGTTTTTTGGTTCTCAGAAACGTAATCGAGAATGTTCGAAACGAAGTGCTTCGTAGCCAAGATTCGATCTTCGTAGCTGATATAAGAATAGGCTTCCGCAAGAATGGCAAGTCGCCCCCGTAATCCAACGTATTCGGTGCTGTAACGCGGTTCGTGACCAAATGACGTCCACTTGGTGTGAGCCCGGTTGAAGTTGCCGTAATAAAAAGCGAAGAAGCCATCCTTTTCCATACGTTTCGTAACCTCGGGCATCAGTTGCTGACGGAGAAAGTCTCGAATGGCAGCCGGGCAAGACGGATTGTGGGGAATGTCGTAAGTCAACGCATACTGGTGTCTCGATCCGTTCGTGGTGTGACAATCGATGAACAAGTGTGGATTCACTAGATCAATTAAATGCACCATCGAACGTCCTTCTGGCGAGTCCAGCTTCATAAAGTCGCGATTGAGGTCGAGGCCTTGAGCGTTTTCCCGGCGGCCCATTCCATTTTCGGGGCCGATTTGCCCCCGTCGATTGTTCTTTCCCATTCGATCGTTCGAGTCGCAACTATAGTTCGGGACGATCACGACGACCGTGTTCTTGAGCCACGGATGGTCCGGCGTTTTCGTCAACTCGCGCACCATCATCAAAAGAGCCTCTTTGCCAGCGCATTCGCCGCTGTGGATGTTACCAATGACGAGTACTCTTGCGCGGGAGTCCGTTTGCCCAAGATCGTATTTGTCCTTAGCGATCGTTACGCCAACCATATCGCGACCTTCAATGGTCGTGCCGTATACGAATTTGTTGACGTGGGCGGCCTGGTTTGCACAAGTTTCGACAAACTCGACGACTTCCGCGGACGTGCACGTCGATGTGTAGTCACTTTTTTCTGCAACTGTGAGTGGAGAGACATCCTGGGCTGGGATTGTCGCGTCTGAAATAGTGGCCATGATGCAAGTGGTCGTAAGTATTAATAAAGCTCTCATTGAATTTGCCAAGATGGGTCATTGGTAGTCAGAATCCGCTCTCATAACATAGTTAAAGTTTGTCGCTTTTGAAATCGTCGATGTGAACGTGTGAAGTTTTGAACGGTGAACGAATAAACTTTTTTTGAGATGAGCATTGGTGTCGTCTCACCATTGGGCTCCTTATCGTGAATTAGAATGTTATCGACCAGTCATTCTGAGAGAGCTTTAGCGACCGAAGAATCTCCGCAAAAACACGAGAGATCCTTCACCTCGCTCCACTCGGTTCAGGATGACTAGTTTGGCGGTTCCACTCGGTTCGATGACTGAAGGCTGTACATGTCAGAAAGGGACCGTATTGTCACACGTGTAAATGCAAACGTAACTTCATAAGATTGAGGTGAATTGAATGAATGGAAATCAGTGGATAATCTTCGGCGCGCTGCTTGCGGGAGTGGGTGTGGCCCTGGGCGCGATCGGTGCGCACGGCCTGGAAAAGTGGCTGGAGACGGCATTTGACGACCCGCTTGAACAAGCCAAGCGTCTTGCCAATTGGCAAACGGGGGTACGATATCACATGTATCACGCGATTGGGATCATCCTGATCGGGCTCACGTCCAGCCGAGTGAATCGACGGCTGTCCAACTTATCGGCCGTATTGATGGTGGTGGGAATTTTGCTTTTCTCCGGTTGTTTGTACGGTTGGGTCTTAACCGATTCCAAGGCACTTGTGATGATCGTACCAATTGGTGGATTCGCATTTATTCTGGCCTGGGTTCTATTTGCGATCGCTGCGGTCAAACCAGTGAATTCGGACAAGGAGTCCAAAGTTTTATGAACCTGATCCCGCAGCCGCAAATCGGGTATTGCACCAACGTTCATGCAGGCGCGACACTCGAGCAAGTCAAACGCAATCTCAAAGAGTTCAGCCACGAAATCAAGAAGCTTGTTTCGCCTGAATCGCCGCTGGGAATCGGAATGTGGTTCAGTTCAACTTGTGTACTGCAATTAAGTGACATTGCGGAAGTGGAAGCGATCAAATCGTTGTTGCAGGATTTTGGTTTAGTTCCTTTTACGTTCAATGGATTCCCATTCGGAGATTTTCATCAGCCCATTGTCAAGCATAAAGTTTATCAGCCGACATGGGCTGATGAACAAAGATTGGACTACACCATTCGATTGGCGGAAATCCAAAGCCAGTTGCTGTCCGCTGAAATCGAAGGCTCAATCTCGACTCTGCCTTTGGCTTGGCCGAGCGATGGTTTTTCAAGATTATGGAATGATGGCGACCTCGCGATCGTCCAACAATCCGCAATCAATCTGAAAAAATGCGCGAATACATTGCACCGGATTTTTGAGCAAACAGGGAGCAAGATTCGAGTCGCGATCGAGCCGGAGCCGGGTTGTCTGATTGATAATTGCGACGGGGTCGTGGCGTTCTTCAATCAGTATTTGCTGGACCAGGAGTCCGTGCAAAACGATTTAGTTCGCGAATACGTTGGCATTTGTCATGATGTTTGTCATTCTGCAGTGATGTTTGAATCGCAAAGGGACGCGTTGAAGACGTACGCGGATAACCACATTCGGGTGGTGAAAGTACAGGTGTCATCCGCGATTGAGATTTCGTTTGAGTCGCTGGACCATGACCAACGAACGATGGCAATCGACCAATTGACACTTTTTGCCGAGGACCGTTATTTACATCAAACGAGTGTTAATCACGGCGACACGATTGGGTTGTTTGAAGATTTGCCCTCCGCCATTGAACGGGCCGAACCAGAGGGCATTTGGCGAGTGCACTACCATGTGCCAATTTTTGCCGAACGTTTTGGGATAATCGGGACAACGCAGTCCCAGATTGGAGACTGTTTTCGGGCGATGCGGGAGTTTCATCCGCTGACGAATCACTTTGAAATCGAGACTTATGCCTGGAATGTATTACCGGCGGATTTGAAAGAGGATTCACTTCAATCGGCAATTGCCAAAGAGATTGCGTGGTTTGCTGAATTGGTTGGATCCGAACCAAAAAACCTGGTCTAGCTGGTATGTAGTCCGGTAAAAAAGGAGCTTGCGACGAAGTTCCGGCAATCATGAGTGAGCTAGCCAATTGCCGGAACTGTGCTGCGCTTGTTCGCGGCCTACTATCGCTCAGTACTGAAAACTGGCGACGGCCAACTGAAAACTATCATTTGTATCGCTTTTACAAATTGAGCGGTCGTCTCTCAATAACAATAAGAAAAATTACTTAGAAAAACTTTTCGGTTCGGGCAAAGGCTTCCGATAACAATCATGTAACAGCTACAAGTCAGCGGATGACTTAGAAAACGACACGGATGGTTGGTAGTACCGTACCTCCTTTAGTTAAACAATCGTCAGGTGTCGTGATGAGTAAAGCCGCTCCCCATTATTTGTTGCTTTGCGAGTCGAGCTCCCAATCAAGCCAATCTGGCCAGGGTGGAAGATGGAGTTTCGTGCTCGAACAATTAGGTGGCTCTCAAAGGTTCGAGGTGGCGGACGATGAGCCCGATGTCCAAGGGGAGCGGTTGCAACTTTTTAGCGTTGTTCGCGGCTTAGAAGCACTTGAACAGCCTTCTTGCGTGACCCTCGTGACCTCAAGTAGCTACGTGGGGCGCGGAATCCGGGCCAATCTTAGCTCATGGCGGGAAAACGGATTCCAATGGGAGCGTTTCGGCGTTATGACGCCCATTAAGAACCAGGATCTTTGGAAACGAGTCAGCCGGGCAATGGAATTTCATCAAGTTGAATGCAGAATCTGGAGTTTCAAACAACCTCGGAATTCGTCTGCAAAAAAATTCACGGAAAATCACAACCAACTGGCCGAAGACAACGTTTCTAGCCGATGGGAGTCAGGTCGCGACCAAACTTCAATCAAAGACACCAGGCGCATGGCGCTGACCAGGATTTCCGATCAAATTTCAGACAAATTCAAGGACATTGGCTTTCGGCGAAGCTACGGATGTGCTGCTTCTTGATCGGCTGTCTTCAGCGGTGTTTTGGCTGACCACCGTGAAAACTGCGGAGACGTGGAATCGTTTCACAATTCTTCGCAAAAGCCAGTGTTCGTCGGTGGACGAAGATCGCTTTTCAAACTAATTTTAGGACTCGAAACGATGGGCGCAAGGATGCCAGAAACCGCCATGTTTGATCAACGGTGTTTTGAACAGATCATTAACGGACAACACGAAGACCCGACTCAGTTGTTGGGACCCCATCGAAATGGAAATAACGGTAGCGCGCAAACGCTGATTCGCGTTTTCCTCCCCAATGCTGATCGAGCCTGGGTGGGGAATTCGACGGGTACAGTTTACCAGGAAATGCGTCGCACCCATCCGAGTGGTCTTTTTCAATATGTTTGTAACGCCAAGTTTTTTTGCTCCGAAAACGATCGCTATCGAATTCGATACTCCGAAGGCAACGAGGTCATGACGGTTTACGATCCTTATTCTTTTGAACCGCTTTTGTCGGACCTTGATTTGTTTCTGTTTGGTGAAGGCACTCACAGCAAAATCTATGAACGTCTGGGCGCGCACGCTCGTGAAGTCGACGGTGTCAAAGGCGTCAATTTTGCGGTGTGGGCTCCGAATGCAAAAGGAATCAGCCTCGTCGGCAGCTTCAACGACTGGGACAGTCGCCAACATCCAATGCGAAAACTGGTCCCCAGTGGCGTCTGGGAGCTATTTATTCCCGAAATTGAAATGGGTCAGGCATATAAGTTTCGCGTCACCGACGCCTGCGGTCGACAAATCGACAAATCCGACCCGTTTGGATTCTATAGCGAGCTACCTCCGCGAACGGCTTCGATCGTGACCGACCTGAATTCGTACAAGTGGCAAGACAAAGAGTGGATGCAGGATCGGGCTGAGCGCAAACATCTTGAAGATCCGATTTCTGTTTACGAAGTTCATCTCGGCAGCTGGCGGCAACATGAAGACAATGAACACGGTTGGATGAATTATCGCGATCTGGCCCATCAGCTGGTCGACTATTGCAAGGAAATGGGCTTTACGCATCTTGAGTTGATGCCGGTCAGCGAACATCCCTACACCGGAAGTTGGGGATACCAGACCGTTGGTTATTTTGCGACGACCAGCCGCTATGGAACTGCTGAAGATTTTATGTACTTCGTTGACTATTGCCACCAAAACGATTTAGGTGTGCTGATCGATTGGGTTCCGGCTCACTTTCCCAAGGACGGGCATGGATTGGCGAATTTTGACGGTACTTCGCTTTACGAACATTCTGATCCGAAACAGGGGTACCATCCGGATTGGGATACGTTGATTTTTAATTATGATCGCAACGAGGTTCGAAATTTCCTGATCTCCAACGCGATGTTCTGGTTGGATAAATATCACATCGATGGTCTGAGAGTCGATGCCGTTGCATCGATGTTGTACCTGGACTACAGCCGCGATGACGGCCAGTGGATCCCGAACAAATACGGCGGTCGTGAAAATCTTGGCGCAATTGAGTTTCTCAAGGAGATGAATGAGAAAGTTCACGAGGAATTTCCGGGGGTCCTGACGATTGCCGAGGAGTCGACTTCCTGGGGCGGTGTTTCGCGGCCGACTTACTGTGGTGGGCTTGGATTCAGCCTGAAATGGAACATGGGCTGGATGAATGACACGTTGCGTTACATGCGAAATGATCCGGTGCACCGCAAGTACCACCACGACGAACTTACATTCAGTTTGATCTATGCCTTCACTGAAAACTTCATGCTGCCGTTTTCACACGACGAAATTGTCCACGGCAAGGGATCATTGCTGGATCAAATGCCGGGCGACCTGTGGCAGAAGTTCGCGAATTTGCGGCTGCTTTACAGCTACATGTGGACACATCCCGGTAAGAAACTGAATTTCATGGGGAGTGAGTGGGGGCAGTGGAACGAATGGAATTGCAATTCGGAGTTGCAATGGGATCTGCTTCAATGGGAATCTCATCAGGGTCTGAAAAAACTGGTCAGTGATTTGAACGCCCTTTACAAACGCGAACCCGCTCTGCACGAGGTCGATTTCCATTCCGACGGTTTTGAGTGGATCGATTGCATGAGCCGGGAAACCAGCCTCGTTAGTTTTATTCGCAAAGCAAAAGACGCAAACGATTTTGTGATCGTCTGTTGTAATTTCACGCCGGTTGTACATCGCAGCTATCGCCTTGGCGTTCCACAGTCCGGTGTCTATCACGAGATTTTCAGCAGCGATTCGACGTACTACAATGGTTCAAATGTCGGTAACGGCGTTCCGATCGAGACAGAAGATATTGAAGCATTCGGTCGTCCGTCCTCAATAAATATTACCGTACCACCCCTCGGCGCTTGTATCTTCAAACTGGCGCAGCCACCTGTGGAACGCGTCGTTGCCGACGAAAACGACAAGTTATCCTGAACGAGCGATTGAGCACGCCACGGTCAGTGAACATCTTCGTTCTCCAATCACAATCCTGGTCTTCGCCCTCCAGTCACAATCCTGGTCTTCGCCCTCCAATCGCACTCTGGTCTTCGCCCTCCAATCGCATCCTGGTCTTCGTCCTCCAATCACATCTTAGTCTTCGTCCTCCAATCACATCCTAGTCTTAGTCGTAATCGTAGTCATCGTCTCGTGCCTAGATTACGAATAGAGTCTTCCACCGTAACCAGGCGCGGTTCGCTCGCATGGTTTGAAATTGACAAAAGTCGTTTTTGGTCGCGGCCATGCGCTTTTGGGTTTGAGACTAGGACTAAGATTAAGATTAAGATTAAGATTAAGATTGGAAAACGGTCCTGCGATTTTTGTTTTATCAAAAAAAACGCCGGGAAAAACCCGGCGTGTGTGGCTCTAAATTGGAGAAATGATCGGCTA
>JAHEJI010000092.1 GCA_024638965.1 Planctomycetaceae bacterium | reverse complement strand
CCGATCTCCAGCCAGCTCTTCTGACTCCGGATAGAGTTCTTGCGTTTCGGGCTGTAAGAATAGCTCTTCTGAATTCGACGGGGATGGGTCAGAAGAGCCGCTACTCATCATGGATTTCTTTTATAACAAAGCACGATTGACAAACGACGGCCGTCAAGTGATCCCAACAGGCCGTCGTGAATCTAGCGAAATCAAAAAAACGAAGAACTAACCCGTTTTGCCAGGTATCCTAGCCACCATCCGTAGCGAAGTCGTCAACTCTTCCATTTGTAACCAGGGCTGCAAGTAGGCGATCGCGTTGTAGGCGCCCGATTTTCCTTCAACCGGTTTGACCTCGATTTTCGCGGCCTTGAGTGGGAACCGGGCACGGTCGTCTCCCTTGGCTGCCTCGCTGACATAATTCCCGATCCAATCTTCAAGTGAACTCTGCAGATCGTCAGCTTCCTTAAAGCTACCGATCCAGTCGCGAGCAATTGACTTGAGATAATGTGCGAATCGGCTGGACGCCATGATGTAAGGCAGGCGAGCCGAAATCTGAGCGTTTTCGGATGCTTCCTTGCCGCCTTTGCCTTGATAGGCTTTGGCCTTTTGAGCCGATTCACCACCGATAAACACGGCGTGATCGGCATTCTTGTGATGGACCAGCGGCAGCAGGCCACAAACTCCAAGTTCGGCCTCAAGTCGATCGCCGATACCAATTTCGGTCGGGCATTTCAGGTCCAAGGCCCCGTCATCGTTTTTGAAGATGTAGGCTGGCAACCCTTCGACTTTTCCACCGGCTTGAACGCCGCGAATTGCCGTGCAAAAACCGGTCTGTGAATAGGAGTTGGTGAGGCGTTCTGCCATCACGTAGGCAGTGCTCATCCAGCAAAACTGGTTAGGGTCAGCCGTGCTGGGCTTGCCATCTTTGCCAAGCGGCAACTCCTGGAAGTTCATGATTCGTTCGTCGACACTTTTACCACCTTCACCCCAAGGTAATCTAGCCAAGGTGCGAGGCATGGTGAGACAAACGTAACGAGAATCTTCACTATCTCGGAATCCTCGCCATTGAGCGTATTCAACACCGTCAAAAATATCGAGTAGATTACCCTTTCGATCGACTCGAGCAAGATCTTCCCACCTATCTAATTGAAGTAAATCAGGAGACGGCGAAGTCAGGAACGGGCAAAAGGCTGAGGCGGCCACATGTGACACCTGCTCCAATAGCTTAATGTCCTCTGGATTGTTGCCAAATTCAAAATCGCCCACAACGGCGCCGAATGGTTGACCGCCCAAACGATCAAAGTCGTCGGAATAGAGCTTTTGCCAGGTACAGCTCGATTCAATATCGACCTCAAGGTCCTTGTAAAGTTCCTTCTTGCGAATATCAAGGAGTTTGATTTTCAGATCCGGGCCGGTGAGTGACCGTGAAACGAGATGCTGGACCCCGCGCCAACTGCCTTCCAGTTTTTGGAATTTTTCATGGTGCATGACTTTGGCGAGTTGTTGAGATACCGTTTGGTCAATCGCGCCAATCATCGCCTTGATCGTATGATTGGTCGATTTGTCAAACTGGACGGAACCGGAAAGCGCCTGTTCAGTCAAAGACTGAATCATGTCTTTCGCGTAATCGCGTTCAGTTTTCTTGGTGTTTTGAATTGCCAATTCAAGAATACTAACGGATTCTTCTTGTGCGGCTTCTTGTGATTTTTCTTGTTCAGCTGAACTCATTAGATTTTCTCCGCTATTTTCAGTTTCCAGATTGCGAGGTTTGGGGTCTATTCTTCAGCGCTTTCTTCGCCGCCACCAGCGTCGCCGGCATCAGAACTTTCGGTTGACGCACCACCACCGACGCCCAGCTCGGACGAAAGCTTATTCAAGTCATCCGAATTTTGAAGGACCTTGGTAAGCAAGTCTTCCAATTCGGGGCTACGATCTATTTTGGTAATGAGATCGCGTAGTTTTCCTCGCGTATCCAACAATGACTTAAGCGCCGGAATCTGTTTGGCAACGTTGGTCGGATCAAAGTCATCCATCGACTCAAATGCAAGCTGAACGGCCAACTCCGATGAACCATCGCCCAGTGTGTTTTCAACTCTCAGATCAAGTCCGGGCGTCATTTTGCGAAGGACTTCGTCAAAATTGTTGCGGTCAATCTGCGTGAACTTTCGATCATCAAGTGATTTCAATTCACCTCTTGGATCACCGGAAAAGTCGCCCATCACGCCGACCACAAATGGCAAATCAACCTTAATCTGTGCGCCGCCCGTTTCAACCTCGTATTTAATGTGAACACGTGGTTTTCGAAACCGTTCTATTCGATCTTGATGGCTCTCACTCATACTTATTTACGCCTTATTTTTTTCCACCCACAGCCTGTCAACGTACTTCGGTCGACAAGCTCGTAGGCTATCATACTGTTACCCTATGTTCAATCAATTTGAGACATTTTTGAGACCCGGATTTAAGCCGAATCACACGCGGGGAAAGTCTATTCATCATCGCTCCCACCGTACCCCTGATTTTCGTCGTTTTCTCTACTCCCCGTAAGACGCAGAATCTGTTGCCGCGCGTCCTCATCATCAACGACGTCCTGGAGCAGTTCTTGAAATGACATTCGCCCCCACCGGATTGCCTGTTTGAGCGCAAGTGACACCGGCGAATTGGGTTCGTTTTCTCGAAAATACCTACTTAGGGCTTCGAGTGTTTTAAAAGCCTGTTCGCGATTCTTGATATGACTGTCACCGGTCAGACTACCAAATTGCCCGTTACTTCCCACTTGCCCAGCAACGGTGAGTCCCGTCTCTTCGGGTTCGTCTTCGATGATCACTTGCGGATAGGTGGCAACAATGTCGTCGACACACTTTTGCAAAGCTTCGCGAACTTTCGCAAAGGGTGGCTTGTCATCGCCGCATTTGTCCAGCACATCGTCGAGCAATTGCCACTCTTCGCTCGCCTTTTTCGCGCTCGCATACAATTCACTGATAAACTCGTCAGTGGTATCACCAAGTAGAGCCGATCTTTCACCGCCGTCGATGGTGTCGATCGTGGCACAGGAAGCCGGCAGGAATTGTCCCGACGCCATTGTGATCGGGGCCAACCGAAGTGAGTCGATAAATGCGTCCCTTTTGCTCACAGCGGACAATAGTTTCACGGTGTATCCGACTCCGTCTTCCGACGTTGGGTCGGGTTGAAGTTGGTCCCAATGATCTTCACAAACGTGTCTGATCAATTCAAATCCTTCCGCAAGGCCTTTGAATCCGTGTTGCGCCACAAGTACTTCGGTCAGCCAAACGCAGATCCAGAGGTCTTTTGATTTCTTGGCCAAATGATTTTGACAATCGCCTACAAACTTGCCCCATTCCGGAGGCTCGGGCGGCGGCGCGCCTTCAAATGGAGGTCCGTAAAGTCGATAGTTGATGATGTCCTCTTCTCGTTGAAAAAGCGCATCTCGCTCGCTTCCGAAATCTCGACGCGCGGCTTCGTATTCGGCCTGCGCAACCTCCGACTGCTCAACCTCGACTGGTCGAAGCACATATTCGAAATCAATTATGTTTTCCATTAAAAACGACTCCGTTGTTTGGTCTGGCCCTGTCATTGATAGCCTTGGCTCGTCAGTGTTATCTTTCGATCGCGCTTTTCATTTCGTTGGCCAATTTCGTGAGCGTTTTGTGGTGCATGCGACTGGCCCAACTCTTTGAAATTCCCAAACGTTCTGATGCCTCCTGTAGTGTACGATCCTCAATATAAATTATCGTAATTAACCTCTTTTCACGGTTTGGCAGTTGTTCAATTAGTGTACTCAATATTTTCTCTTCTTCACGTCTGGCCACTCGACTAACTGCGGTTTCATCGTCATCGGCAACCAGATTTTGAGCCGATTCTGGATCGAGCGAACTGACATTTGGCAATTCATCTACGGAAGCCGTTACTTTCGCTTCGTTTGAATCGTTCGCTTCATCAGGTTCTTCCGATTCCGCATTCGCTTTTTCCCTCATCAATCGTTTGTATCGCGAGCGACTCATCCAGGATAATTTGGAAACTCCATCGTAAATTGCCCCGTTCACTCGTGGATAGGCAAATGTAGTAAACTCGACACCTCGATTTGGCTGAAATTTCTTGGCAGCTTCCACAAGTCCGATCATACCGTATCCGATCAGGTCATCGAGATCCTGCTTAACAGGTAGTCGCCGGTGAATGCGCATCGCGAGGTGATAGACCAATCCCTGATTGTTTTCAATAAGTGAGTCAATTTCAGGATCTTGTCTTTTCTTTTGCGTCTTCGATTTTCTGAGTCGATTGTCGATCGAGATCTTACCGGCCCCATAACAAGCATTTTGTCTACGATATTTACTGCAGAAACTCCAACGCGCCTCTAACTAAAGACGTTTTTTTTGGAAATTTCGCCCCAAATTCTTATCTAAAATGGGAAATTTTTTTGAATGAACTTCTCCGGTACTCCTAATTTGTGCAGGAGACGATTCTCAATATGATCTGACAACAGCAGACAGATATCGCTCGGCACCGTCTCAACGAAAGCGATTTTAGGCTTTTGGAAATCGGAATGCCAACACTTTATGGAGAAGTGGCGACTTTGTCGAAGAAGAAGTAGCGGCCTTTACCCTATTTGCCAACTCAGGTTTCGGAAGGGCTATTGTTTCGCCTTAAGATATTGCCGTATCCGTTGTCAAATCATCAACGGCGATCAGATGTCGTACGTCGGGACGAATCTCCAACGGTTGAGCCAGCGTCCGAAACCGGGATCGAGTTTGCAGTCTTGGACGGCGGTATTGGATTCGCATTCAAGGGTGTGGAATCCTCCAGTTGGGAGCCAATTTTGGCTGGGTTTTGCGGCAATGTCGACGCTGTTGAAATGTCTGCCCCCATTTTGACTGCCTTTTCCGTGACCCGTCCAATCATGTTTGACAATTCACCAAGCCTGGATGAAATCGGCTTTGACGCCGAGTTTGGAGATTCTTCAATTTCGGCTAAGTTTTTGGCGACGGATTCTGAAGACGTACTCATTTGAGCAGGTATTCTAGGCGTGGTTGGCGTCGTCGGTGAAGAGTTCGCTTGATGATTGGAGATTCGCTGAATTCTCTGAGAAACAGCGGAAGTTGGTTGACTGGGTGGTTGGCCAAAACCGGGTAGATGGATCGTCGGTTGTTGAGTTGCCGACGAAATTGGATTTGAAACGCCGGTTGGATTCTTGAAACTTTGGTTGCCGCCTGGCAAATTGGTTGGCGACTGACTCGAATTCCCTTGAATGATCGGAATCCTGTTTGGATCGCGTAAATTGGTCGCGGGTGGCGAAATCGAAGTTGTCTTGTTTGGATTGAACTGCGGACGTGGTGAGCCTTGACTTAGCGTTATGCCAGGCGAAGGCGGCGGGAAGCCTCGGTTGGAGAGAGCATGATCAATTTCCTGGTTCTTGGTTTCTTCGATTTCCGCTTTTTTCAACATCGTCATCAACGGCGATGTCTCGGATTCATCGAGTGAATTAGCTATCGCAGTTGGCTCGCCAAGTTCATTACTGCTTTGACCAAACTGATCGGTTTCAACATCGACAGGGTTCAATGGTGAATTAGGATCGTCAATTTTCTTGCCAATTTGAAGACCTGGGAAATAATAGTTGAGTTTTTGACTTTTCCAGCGGTCGCGTTGGTTTGCCTGTTTTTGGGCACCGTCCGCCCAGGCTGACTCCGTCATCAAGACATTGTGATACCTAAACAAAGTGCCTTTCTCAAAATGGACGGAACGCAGAGCCAGCATGTGTTCAACTTGCGACTGAAAGTACTGAGTTTTGGCTTCGATGACACGGCGTTGTGCCTCAAGCAGTTGATCGATCGTACGATCTTCTTCTTCGAAGATGACTTCGACTGCTTTATATTGGGCCTCAGCGGCTTCAACGCGTTTCTGGTTTACGTTGAACACTCGCATTGAACGTTTGAGATCACCCAACGCATTGCTCAAACCATAAATTATTTGTCTTTCCTGTTCACGCAAAATCGAAGACTCACGGGCGACCGCCAGTTCAGCGTTTCGGAGGGCTGCGTGTGCTTGACGGAAACCAATCGGGACGTTGACGTCAAAGCCGAGCTCCCATTCCTGCAAATCACCATCCAAAAGCGACGCAGTTGCGCTTGAACCAGGAAGCACGTCAGTCACTCCTGGACCTAATTGGGTGAACCCGCTTTCGCCAAACAGATTTTCACCAAATCCACGCAAGCGGTATTTGCCTAGGACATCGACGCGCGGCAAGAGATGATTGCGACTCGCGATCTGTTCGAGTTGACGACGCTTGAGTCGCCAGCGTTGACGTCGCAATTCTGGTCGATAAACCAGGGCATCGTTCTTGCTTTGATACCAATCAAAGACAACTTCGGCTTCCGTGGGTCGATCGGATGGAACGGCCAGTTGGGCAGTGTTGATGGGCATTCCCGTAATCAGCCGGAGACGGCGTTCGGCAACTCTGACACCCAAAAAACCAGGGTTAGCGCGAAACGTTCCCGCAGAGCTTCCATTGTTGGTGCGTGTTCCTTCGCTTAAACGTCCGTAAATCGCGTTTTCAACTTCGGATGCAAATCGGTAGTACTGTTCTTTCGCTTGATTTACGATCGCGGCGCCTCTGTCGTTCGAGGCTGTATTTTCCCAGATTTTATAAGCGCCATCGCGAGCTTCGATCCGCGATTCCAAATCTCGATAGGCATAATAAAGGTCCCAGTAGGCGTTTTCTACATTGCTGACCAGGTTGCGAAGTTGAATTTCGAATTCGGCGAGCGACATGTCTGTATTAGCCCGGGCAATCAAAACACCATTGTTAACGCCTGGTGAATTATTGGGGCCAGCGATTCGGTTGTAGTCGACTCCCGCACCCTGGAACAAGGGCTGGCGGAATCCGGCTTCAAAGTACGTGTCATAAGCATAGCTTCTGTCAAATCCATTTGGGGAGGGGCTGAACCGATTGGATGGTGAATTGTTCAAGTCATAATCAACGACGTGGTTGAATTCAAACCTTGCACCGGTGGCGGCCCGTTTAGATAAACCGGTACGATACTTAGCCAGATTCTGCTGAAGGAATCCGTTGTCCCCGAGGAAACTGTTGTTAAACGCCCGATCGTTATTTTGGAAGATAAACTGGCCGTTTAGATTCGCGTCAAACGCGCTCAACGCGGCTTCTTCACCAAATCTCGGATCGCTATAAACAAGTGCGGGATCCTGAATCGTCGAAACTAGATCCGGCGAACGCAAAATGGCTCCACCAAGTTCGCGGATTACAGGTGAAGTCTGGAGGGCCGTGTAAATGCACTCTTCAAGAGATATTAGATGATAATCTCCAGGTTCGTCGAAATTGAAATCATCAAGAGGTGCCGTCGCAAATTCGTAAGAATCAACGTCCGGCAGTATTCCAGAAGGCTGTTCCAACGATAGACTTGGGCCTCGATAAGTATCAAGCGCGCCGCAACTTGTATCTGGCTCTCGATCAAAAAGCTTTTTTGCGGTCCCATCACTTTGGCACCCGCCAGCAATCAGGATGCAAACGGCGATCAGACATAACGATTGAGTCGTTGCAGACATGATTGAATTACTTAATACCAATAAAATGCCGATTCAAGTCCGGGGAACATCTTTGGGTTGTATCGGTTGTTAGCCATCTAATGTTAAAGTGGCTTGGGAAAAAACGACCAAATAATGCGTTGGTTATAATCAAAGGTGCTTCGTAACTTAGTCCTTTGAAAGTGCTATCGCTTTGGGCAATTGACATGAAGACAAACGAATCAGAAACCAACATCACGCAGGTTGTCGACGCCTTGTTGGATGATTTGTCCGCGATGGTCGAGAACCCAACGACAAGCGCCAAAGATTTTTTCGAGAAGATTGTAAATACGACGGAGGCCCTTTTTTCACCGAATTATGTTGCGATTCTCGCCAAAGGGCCTGCCGAGGGTAATCTTTTCGTTCAAGGATCAAGATCTTTGTCAGGTCAGGCGGCCATTTTGGAAATGAATTCGGAGTCCTATTTTTCCAAACACCTGGACGACGAAAGTAAACCTCAAACAACTGTTTTCAAAACCAAATCGATCAAAAACGTTGTTGCTCGAATACAAGTTGAGAACGCGACCTGGGGTGGATTAGTCGCAAGTTTTGACGAGTCGGTAAACGTTGAAGCGTTGACACCGGTTATTGACGCGATCCGGGAGATTACATCGCAGTTCATCGCCAGTCGTATTCAATCTCAAACGTCAGAATTCTTACAAAAGTTCCTTCGTTTCACGCTCAATTCGCATTCCAGTCTTGAGCCGAAACAGGTTGCCCATCATCTCGCCAATGATGCGCGGCTAATTTTGAATTGCGAACGACTTTCTGTTTTTCAAGTGACCCGATATCGCTCAAATCTGCTTGCAGTCTCTTCGGTTTCGGCTATTGAAAACCGATCGGTGTTGGCCAAACGAATGATTCGGCTTGTCAACCTAGCCTGCAGATTAAGAAAGCCGTTTTTCTCGGATCAGCCTCCCGCTGAAAAGTCATTGCATGACGCGCTGACGACGTATCAGGAGTCTTCGGGCTTTCCGGTTGCAATTGGCATTCCATTGATCAAGCAGTCAAAACGGGCGAAAGCAAGTCCGAGCTTTGTCGGATACATGCTGGCTGAATCAGACGAAAACATCAACCGTTTCGAGTTTTCGCGCGGTTTACAATTCGCCGCTCCCCATATGGGATTAGCCTTAAGCAACTCGCTACTCCATTCAAGTATTCCGTTGCGAAGATTTCTGACTGCGTTGGCGAAAGTTCGCGATGTTTCCAATTTGCCCGGATTGCTGGCATTAGCCGCGATCGTGTTCGTAGGTTTTTGGTGTTTATTTGTCCTGAAAACAGACCTTCAAGTCCGCATTAATGGCGAGCTTCGACCAAAAATTGAGCGAACTGTTTTCGCGCCCGCAGATGGGTTTGTGGAAAACGTTTTCGTGGATCATGGTGATTCGGTAACAAAAGACCAAGTGCTTCTTGAACTCAGCTCGCCTCAACTGAGCCTTGAGATGAAACAACTGGCTGGGGAAAAAATCAAATTTGAGAAAATACGCGAAACAAAAAAGATTGCCCTGAATCAGGCCGCGACCGGAAATTTAGGAGATCAGCAGACTCTAGGAAAACTCGCCAGCGAGATTTCGGAGTTGGATCAGGAGCTTGCTTCGCTCGAAGATCGAAAGAAATTCTTACAGGAGCAAATTGACGAACTTGTCATCCACAGCCCGATCGACGGACGAGTGACAACATGGCAAGTGAAGCGAAATATCTTGAAAAAACCAGTTCGCTGGGGAGACGGCTTAGCCAACATTGCGTTCGAAGACGGAGAATGGAAGCTGAACTTCAAAGTTCCAGAATATCGAATCGGATATTTGCTGGATGCTCGAGAAACATCCGACAAACCACTGGAAATAGAGTTTTTTTTTGAATCGAATCCAACTCAAAAACTCAAAACGAAAATTCTCGAAATAGCCCAATCTACCGAACTTGATCCCGAACACGGCCCAATTGTCACCGTGGTTTGTGAAGTGCCTCAAGCCGATTTTGCCAAACGGCACGGTGCTCGAGTTATCGCGGACGTGAAGTGCGGCAAAAAACCTGTGGCAATCGCTTGGACTCAAGAGCTGGCGGATTCGATCAAACGCAAATTTGTTTGGTAGTCTGCAGGGTTTCGGCAAGATGTTTGAGTTGCGATTTCATTCACGTCTTTTCTTGATTTGTTGGACAAACGAGTTATTCAGGCCGATTTCTCTCGAAGAGGAATTGATTTGTATTTCTAAATGGCCGAATTGCGGAGCTGATATGATGTCCTGTGGTGCAATTACGTTTTGTACATCTCGCGGGCTGAGTGGCTGGGCGTGTACAGGGATGTCGATCGTATTGTCGCTCTGGTTATGTTCTCCGGCGGCAATGGGTCAGCAAACTTCGCGTCGCGCACAGCCGAAACAAGACAAACTCACAGAATCACCAACGGCGGTTGATTTTTCTTCCGTCGGTTATCGAACGCCGACGATTGCACTTCGTCAAAATGAATCGGTTTTGAAGTCAGGCTCAATTCCAACATCTGATTCCAGTCGCCGACGAGTGGCCAACGTTTCTGTCGACACGTCGACCACTGCTCAAGACGGTACCACGTCCGAAACGTTGAGGCCGACGATTTCCGCAAAAACACAAGTGCCAGTACAAGCCAATCCGCCCGCCAAGTCTTTGCGCAGAAATCCAAAGGGAAATCAAGGGGTCGCGTCCTCCGTGTCGACTACGTTGTCGGATGCAATTTTGGATGCTCAACCGGGCGTGGCAAAATTTCCCGGCGCACAGCTACCTTCGCAGGGAGTGAATCCGCCACGACAAACGACTGCCCCAATCCAGCAGCGTTTCACAGGGCAACCCAATGTACATCCGGGCTCTGTACGTCAGAACTACGCGGCTCAACCAGGTGTTACACCTCAACATGGTTTGGCTCCGCCACTTCCGATGGTCCAAGGAAAAACTTATCCGGCCGCAAATGCTCCTCCGCTGACTGGAGCGCGTTCGATCGCCGACAGTGTTGGCAACATGCAGTTTTTGAATGCGAAGCAGTTTTTGTCACAGAAACAACCTGAATTCAAAGATCCGAAACAATACCTGGCGAAGCCGACTACGCGCGCCAAAAAGGCTTCGACTGCCAAACGAATCCAACCGCGAGAAACAACCGAGCCACCCAGACAGCCGCCGCTTCGTATCGCACAAGATGAAACACCAACGGCAGTGAAACCGGGCTCGACTCCATCCGGAGGGGGGACTCAGGACGACAATGGAATCGGTGAATTCGCTGATGTGCTGGATCCGATTTCACCGGCACCTTTTGCACAACTCCCACAGCCGGAGGGTGAAATTGATCTTCTTTCGGCCGATCGTCATCATGACGCAGTCGAAGTCTATGGTAACGACCTTTTTAACTATGCGCAATTGACGGGCAATCCTAGTGTTCCCAGCGGCAAAGCCTGGCTGGCACCTGATTTCCATCACCGCCCGCTCTACTTCGAAGAAACGAATCTGGAGCGTTACGGAAACAGAAGACCTTTGCAGGTGTTTTGTTCGGCTGCCCACTTTTTTGGTACGATTCCGATCCTGCCTTACAAGTTAGGTGTAGATCTCCCGTACGAATGCATGTACACGAACGGCTATTGCCGACCCGGTGATTGTGTGCCTTATCAGATCTATCACCGGCCGCTCGAACTGCGGGGCGCCATGAACCAGGCTCTGATAACAACAGCGATTGTGCTGCCTTAATTCCTGAATTCAATAAATGTGATTCACCGTTTTGGGGAAGTCTCTCTCCAAATCTTTCAGGCTGGCACCTCCGAGCCGCGTCAACGTCGTTTCATCAACTCATCGTTCGAATTGAGTGATCAGCTTCGTCAGCCTGGGCAATAAAATCGATGTAGGGCTGGCGGTGTAACTCAAATCGGCCGGACTTGTTTGTTGACGACCTCGAAGTTTTGAAAGTCCAATTCTCCAGGACCTTTTTTCAGTTTGAAGAGGATGGCTGAGAGAATCTTCAGCTTGCGAGAGACTCGCTGACCTGTTTCCCCAAACAGAATCAGGTTATCACCCGATCGATTGTCTAAATCGGTTCGCGCGGTCGGGGCGATCAAGCCATCGAATGTCGGGAATCGACCCGCCGCAAGCCCGATAGCTCGGGACACGGAAAAATCGTTGGGTGCCAGCATTTGATCGTACAGCGATAGAGGGCGACTGCCTGCCGCCTGTTTGATTTCTGGCAGTTGTTCCAGTGATTTCAAGAATTTAGCTGTCGATGCGGAATGCATCGAAAGGTCCAGCACCAACAGGGGTGACGTGATTTCAAGGTTGAGAACTAACTTGCCTTTTAACGCTTTGACCAAACTACGTTGAGCATGGTAATGTCGCAGTTCCATCAACATCGGAACGTTATGCGTTGAAAAGTAAACGGCTCCTACGTGAACCGATCCGTCTGGGGCTCGACCACTGAAGCGATTCGCGTTGTTGTCGTTGGAGCTTCCGTCTCGAATCTCGAGGCAAGCTTCAAGTGTGGCAAAGGTCAGTCGATTGTTCACCAACGCATACTTTTTGTCGGAGGCGCGAACTATCCTGCGACCGTTCATCACCATCAGGGTCGGTGCCGTCCCATGATCGATGGCCTTAACGACGGCGTTGAAAACGGCCTTAAAAAGTGGACGATTGGTTACCGTTGGCATGTTTTGGAATCCTGAGTTTATGTTTTGAGCAGCAGAGTCGACAGCTTTCAGACGGACATCAGCATGTTGGAGACCCATGTAGATCGTCGTGGCATGGCCAAATTTGTTGCTTGAAAAATTGGAGTTCATTTGTTCTCATTGTTTTGAACACATTTTGACAGCTGGTTTGTTCCTCGCCGACGGAAAGATTCGTTAAAACAGATTTAATTCTCTGCGTTGTTGTCGCGGCTCATGATTGACATCGTGTGGTTTTGGTTTTTTTATCAGAGATTTCTTCATCTTTTGACGCAACTATTTCATTTGACTAACGAGAATGTCAGCAGATCAAGAATGTCTTTCAACAATGGAGTAAATCATGGCTCAGATTGGTGGTTCGGTTGGCAGTTACGAGAGCGGAGCGAAAAATAATAAGGCCGATGTGAAGACGGTTCAAACGCTGCTTACCAACGTTGCCAAAAAGCATGGATCTGCATTTGATCCCAAGGGAATCGACGGACTAATATCGAGAACCGCTAGTCGTTCTTCAACGGTCACCGCGATTACCAATTTTCAGGTCCAAAAAGTTCGGATGTCTCGAGCCGATCAACGGATCGATGTAAATGGCAAGACGTGGAAAACGCTTGTTTCGTTGGCTGGCCCGGGGGCAGTCAAGCCGTCCAAACCCGTCGCCGGACAGATTACTTTGACCGTGAGTCATGGCGGAAAAATTCCAACCAAAACCAAATTCAAAGTCGCGACCAAGCCGACTTTTTCCGGAATGTACGAATCGACGTTCACACTATCCGGCGGGCTTACCGGGACCTTCAAGGGCTCCATTTGGCCAGACGACATGACGGTTAAGGGTCGCGTCATTGATGGCCGATATCCCCTGCACATCGGTTTCCACAAAGGTGGCGGAGCTGCAAAGCAGAAGGCGACGGACTTGGTGGTCAAGACTCAGGGGATCCGCGCTGGCTTATTGGTGAATGCTCGTAATGGGGTGCCTGTTCAGAGCGACAATGCGAACAAAAAGACTTCTTATGGAATCAACGTTCACAACGGATTCAATAGCGCTCGCTTTTCCGATGGTTGCCCGACAATCCAACCCTCCGATTGGTCGCGGTTCATCAAGCTATTCCTGAATGCGTTTCCCAATATTGCCGACTGGCATACGATCGGTAACAACACCGGCAAAAAGATCGGGACATTCGTGATTCAAAAGTGATGACAGGAAACTGTTGAGACCAATTGCAAGGAAGACCAGTCCCTCATTGGCGTTTTAACGTTAGCTTGATCTTGTATTCCTCATTATCGCCTTTTTGGAATGTATGAGAAATCTTGCCTTCGGCTTTGAATCTAATTCCTGATGTTTCTTCATATTTGCCAATTACTGTATATTTTTGACCGCGTTTTAAGTCTTTGAATTCATAAATATACTTGTCTTTTGGTGGTCCTGGCTCCGTATCTTTCGGATCGATTACCAGCTGCAGCTTCTCAGGGGAATAAACTGAAAGACGTTTGCTTTCAACGTAGACTTTGACGATCAGAGTGTGAGACTTCGGCTCTGGACTTGGTGGCGGCGGGACTGGCTTCGGCGGTATCAGCTGAAACCGCTCGATAGGCAGGTTGCGAACGTTGCCGAGTCGATCCCTGATTTGGACACCCAGGTAATAGGTGCCAGGTTCTCCTTCAACTTTGGCAGCCAACCAGTCTTTCCCGGGTTTTTTGTCCAGCTCTGGCGGTTGGAGGCCTTCTTTGGGAATTTGAGAATTCTCAAATTGCTTTTTGACCAAACAGGCAACGGACGATCTCAGATTTTCATCACATCCAACGCCTCCAGATTGGTCCTGAATGTCATCGATCTCAAAAAATACGTAGTTCGTTCCTACTTCTACCTCCGGCGTTTGAATCGACAATCGAGTACCCAGGGGTTCGTTATTATCGAATACAATTTGAGTTTTGTCCTTGCCATCCATGGGACTTACCTGGCCACGGTAAACAAACTTGATTGGATCGATTTCAAAGTTGTTACCGCCGACTCTTATTTCTTCGTCGTAATCGGACACATTACAATTGAGTTTCCATACTTTGGATTCATCCGGCGCAAAAGTGCATTCGACTTTCCAGGGAAAATAGTACCTTTTCAAATTCTGCCCAAACTTTACTTCCAGGAAATCGGTGGAGTCCGGGAAATTGAATCGCTCTGCATTGATGAGACAATTGATCTCGAGATTTCCAAACAGAGTTCTTTCCACGACGGCAGAAATTTTTGGCTGATTGCCGTAAATTATTGCTGTGGAATCATCGAATGACCGGTCGAACCGCTCAAAATCGACGATGTCGGGATTCTTTTGTTTGGTTAAGCGTACCTCGGAAAACATCACATTTGGAAAATCTTCCCTAACGACTGTAGTGGGCTCAGTAAATGTCGGGAAACCGTACACGAACGCATAACGGCGTGGCCAATCGTCTACGTCAACATAGAGAATCGGCTTGGTTGCACCTTGAAGTGCTGTATCCAGGTCATCGATGACCGAGACTCGCCCGTTGGTACTTATGTCTTTGTTTTTCTTGATTCGCTTGTCGGACAGATGCCACCGAATCCTGATTGGACCTTCTTTCAGGTCGAAGTCGGGCAAAATCGAATAGTCCAGTTCGAGGCTGTTTGTACCCTGTCGCGGAATGAAGGTGATATAGTCGCGCGTGTCGGGAAAAACGGGCAGCCAGAAATCCCATCGGGCTTGATTGTTGTTTGAATCTTCGACGCGACAGAGCAGACCTTGGGTAAATGGCGTTTTGGTTCCCAACGAATCCTCTGACCAGACAACTTTTTTTACAGAATTGGACTGCGGATTTTCATTGTATGCGCCAATTGGGATCTCAATCGATCGAGCAATGATGAGTTCATTGAGCCGCCTCAAGGTCTCGTCTTGCACTGATTTGTCAATTGCTCCAGGCATAATCTCATGATTCACTGGTTTTACACATGCATAAAGTGTTGCCCGCAGCGTTCGATTCTCGTGCCACTTGTTGGAAAGAGAAAACTCCACCGGTACATCCTTGTTGGGCCATGGCCTCAAGTCAGTAACGGTTTGGTTATCCAGTTTGGTCACCAGTTCCACACGGTTACTCCGAGGTAACTCAAGCGGAATTTCGAACTCCGGCGGGCTGGCAAACGGATCGCCTTGATAAGGCTGCATGATTCGAACCGTGAGTGAGTATCCTCCGGGTGGGAGTTCGACCGATTCGCGGTCTTGTTTGGCGAAGATACTAATCATTCCGCCAGAGTTTTTGATTTCGAATTTTCCATTACCGGCAGAACTTACTACGTCTTGGTCCGTTGATTTGTCATGGATCTCAAACGGCGCATCGGGAGGTTCCAACGAGCATTCCAGATCCACTCGCACATTTGTCGGTTCGGTCTTGAGTCCGATATCTAGAGGCTGGATATTGTCTGAAAACAGATTGATGATGTTGGGGCGGGATTGAAGTTGTAATCGATTCTTTGCTTCGGCGGTAAAGGTTATCGAACGTTGTGTCACAATCAGGTTAGGTAAGTAGGATTGTCCGACATCCAGGTAATAGGCGGCAGCATCGAGTTTTCTGAGCGCAAGTTCCGTTGGAAGGAATTCGTATGTTTTCAAGAGTTCCTGATACAGCTTATGGCGAAGTCCAGAGTTCGCTATGCGTGTTTTATGGTCAATTCGTTCGCCACCTGGATTGTCTTCGCACAGCATTTTTAAAAGGCCTCGACGCTCATATTTTTGGGGTGCGTCTTCTGAACCCATTTTGATCAGCGGCGAATCAAGCAAACTGATGATTGCCATTTCGCGGGTCATTCCATGCAAGGAATTGATGTTGATCTCGCAAAGGGCGATCAGGCATTTATTGGCGAGTGAGTCGAGTTGCGTAAGTTCATCCATCGCCTTTCTGTACGAAGTGGCATCAAATTCATTCAAATCCGCATTTTCGTCTTTGAATAACGAACCGGCATGTCTCGCGATACTATTATTCAAATCCGTCACAGCAGCTCTAAAGCGCTCGAGGGATTCGGTTTCAACGAGCCAGCTCAGAGAATCGAAAATTGCCGCGTAATACTTGGCGCGGTATTTGGTGTTTTGAAACACTTTGTACGCTAGCGCGATTTCAGTCTTCTGTTTTGCTGCCGAATCCGTGATTTCAACGGGCGGATCGGTAATGACCAGACCAGGGAATTTTGCGCTGATTTCTTTTGCGGCATTGGTATACACCGGTCTCGATAAATCGTTGATCGAAGTGGAAGCGATTTTTGCATCGTCGCGCATTTGAATTGATTGCTCAACGATTCTGATAATGTGGTCATCCCACACTCTTGAGGCGAAACATAAGGGTGATAGCAGGCCATTCTCGTGGTATTCCGCAATAATTTTATCGCCGTCATCCCATGATTTTCTGATCTTCTCGAGTCCTTTGGTTGTGTCATCATGTTGTGCGATTTTTGTGTCGTCTGGTTTTTCGGTCTCATCTTCTGCAGGCGAACTCTTCTTTTGTTGAAATTTCGAAACCAAGAGGGACTCAGCTGTGCTGCTATCGATTTGGCCTCGTCCCGATTCAAAAAGCATTGGAGTTTGTGCCGCTTCGCCGCCATGTTCGTGACAATACGACGTCAACGAATCATAGAACTGGCCGACGTTGCTGTAGCTGGCGGTTTGATTAGTTGACCTATCGAACTTCAAGGCGTTTTCAACTGCCAGGCTAAATAGAGTCCGACGTCGGTTCGTTGAATAAAGCGGTACTTCCCCAGGGCTTGTCGAAGTGATTACCCAAATCGGATGATCTGGCTGATCAAAGTTTTCCCGGTCCAGCAAACTGCCAACTGCACTAACAAACTTGTTAAAATCGTCGCCCGCCTTGCCATCGGAACTGTAACTGGCGGGAATGGAGAAATCGTGCCCACAATCCAGAATTACAATTCGATTACCGGCTGGTGATGAAGCGATACACGTGGCAAGGAAATCTTCGACCAAAATTTCGTCACCGTTGGTAGCTCGCAAAATTGGCTGGGACTCGTCATCGTCAGCGACACCGCCAATCGCCGAGCAAATCACAATCATTGTGTCCTGATCTTCAATTTCTTCTGCGAGGTTTTCAATTTCCCGCTGAACCGAAGAGAGGCTTTGCTTGTCGTCAAAATCAGGGCAATGAAATAATTGTTCGGGCTTCGCGTCACGAATCGAATTTTCAAGTTGATTCATGTCGTTCGTCTGAAACGGGACGAAACGAATTTCTCCCTCGCCAACATCGGAGCGAACGGTTACGACATAAGTACTTGGATCTTGTTTTCCATTGATGATGTAGATCAACCAGGCGACCAGTCCGACGGTAACGACGCCTACCACCAATAAGTAGACAACGTATTGACTATAGGAATATTGATTTTCAGGTTGTTGACGTTCGGTCCAGCTTTTTGATCGAGCCATTAGATTCGGAAATAGGTTGGGTTATGTTAGCGGAGTCATCCGATTCTTCGTCGCGACTTCCACGGTTCTTCGCAGATCATCTCGCCTCATGAACTCGGCAAAAAACACTAATCGCCGATGTCGATATTTTCGAAATTGATCCAAATCGCCGCACCACCAAAAACGGGATCTTTGGACTTTCCCCAGGACTGCTGTGAATTATTGACGTCGTTCATGACACTTTCGTATTCTTCAGCGGGCAAAACACTGAACGCGAAGTTGGCTTTGTTGCGATCTACCGCAAACTCAAAAACATCCAGCTTGCGTTCGAATCCCGCGCTCTGCTCGAATTCGTAGACCGTTTTTCGCGTTAACGTTTCGAAGTCAGGGCAGTCGACGAAAAATTCACGGGCATCCCCGCATTCAATTGTAATCGTGTGAAGTCTGGGATCGATCTCTTGGTAGTTGCATCTTACGTCGTCAAAAAAGTTTTCACCTAATGAAATCGGATGAGCGATTGGGGGATCAGCAGGCCAACCGTCCAGCTCATTTGGAACCACCCACAAGCGAACATCCACACGGTCTGACTGTTCAAGTAGTTGCTCTGGTAAAGTAAAACGTGCGACAGGAAATCGGTTACGTGCGACAAACGTGGACAGGAAGATATTCGTTTTCAGCCCGGATTTCGGATCGGTAACTTGGGCCCATACCCGCTGAGGTCGAAAGCCAAAGTTTTTTGACGGGGAATCCTTGACCTCGACCGTTTTGTAAAAACCAAATTCGAGCAGGCCCCTTCGAGCCTTGAGTCGACCGATGTCGTATCTTTTGCCTGGGACGAAATCGATCGTTTCCTTATCGTCCACCCGTTTTTCGTCTGGCATGAACCTGGGACGAGGTGAAACAAGTTCCAGTCCGTCTTTCGTGTTAACAAATGATACGTCTTCACCACCTGCCAACGCGATCTCAAAGTAGTTTGACTTTCCATCAAGGCCCAAAGCCTTGACAACAAACCTGCCTTTTTCAGTCGTTTGGAGAATCAAATCCTCTCGTTTGAGGTCAGCGAAAGTGCTCGGTTCGATTTGTTTACTGTCCAGCGCCTTTTCAGTTCCTGGACGTAGCAACGAGAACTTGCTTCTACCAAGAGCATTGAGAATTTCATTGGAGATTACATCTGAATTCTTATCCAGGATTTTGATAACGTCCGCACCAATTCTTTCCAGTTCCTCCGTTCCGCTCGTTCCGCCTTTGTCTTTGCCTATCCTGGCAACCAACAGCCTGATGCCTTTTTCATCAAGTGCTTTCTTTACATCTCCTACTCTTGTTTGAGCGCCAATATCGTCAAATCTGACCGGAAGACCCTTAACAGAACCGCGCTCGACTTGAAGATTATCACCATCTGTGAGTGCTACAATGTAACGCCGTTTGCGTTCCCGCGCGCCGATGAATTCGTCGTCTGCCGCCTTTTTGATCGAATAGTAAAGTGGTGTAATCCCTTTCGCCTCGTCATCGCCGATATCGCTGATTTTCTTTTTGATCAATTCAACATATTTGTTTGGTGGATCGTTGTCTTGATACCAAGCCAGACGAAAAAGTTGCTCGCAATCGTCGAAAGGATGAAGTGTTGCATGATTTGGCATGAAACGATTATTTTCATCAAGCACGAGATCGCCATTTTTATCTAGCTGGAATGCCACACGATGACCAAATGCGTACAGCCCGAATTGAAAACGATGTTCCAGCTTTAGCTGGTCGATTGCGGCAACCAAGGCCTGCTTGGCGACATAAAATCGTGTCCTCTTCTCTCCTGCACGGTCAAATACGACGTTTTCGTCCATCGTCATGCTTCCTGAACAATCCAGGATAAAAACGATGTCGGCCTCAAAATCTTCGTTGTTTTTAACTGTAATGAACGAGGCCTCTGGTCTGTATTGTTTGTGCGTGATTTCAAAAGGGATCTCTTTCGTTACCGGGCTTACTTTCGCTTCCAAGGTTCTCGAGAGTGTGAATCGATGGCCCCGAAAGCCGACGATGGATTCAAGCATGTTTGTTTGTCCAAGCAGTTTGGTCGGAACTGAACTTGGGGCAGGTTCGCTCTCGGAGGGAAACTCGAATAACTCAGTTGAAGTCAATGATTCTCGATTGAGTTTCAGTTTATTGCTCATCGCGAGTGACGGAGCCTCTAATTCCTTACTCGGTATCAATTCGGTTTCTAATATTGTCCCGATTTTGATTTCGTCATTTTTCAAATTGAATATTGTTGAACTGTCGGCTGGGACGGTTTCGCCATTGACGGAATGAATCAGTTTCGCATTTTGAAATGTTATCCACGATTGTTTAATGTGCTCGAACTTCCCAGCCATATCATCGCGAAGGGCATCGACAACAAACAAGGCATCTTCGTTTTCGGCGCCAGTTTTGAATTTCGATGCCAAAGATTCCATGTTGGTCTTAAACAGTTCGTGGTAGTAATTGCAATAGTCCACAAACGGCGGAAGTAGTGAATGATCGAACTTGGTGACATCACCATCTCCCCAGAAATCCAGTCTGGCGCGTTCAAGCTTGTCGCTCGCAACTACCATTTCATCGATCACGGCCAATTGTGGACCTATATCCAGTGCCTTGTGATTGCCGTTACACAACACCTGATTCTCTAATCGGATCTGGAAATCGCGCTTTGCAAATTCTTCTTGTAAAGCGATAAGAGCATTGGCATCGGCAAGGGCACGTGGCGTTTGTGCAAACTTGTCTTCCTGCGAACTCAAGTGTTTAACGATGGAGATTGTGGACCTCAAATCGACCTGTGCTAGTTCCTTAAGATTTGGATCGAATAGCTTGAGGAGGTCAGCGCCATAGGTTGCTGGATCTTCAAACTCGGTTATTTCGTTGCTGGCCGTCCATTCTTTGGCTGAATCAAACTTGAAATTTTGTTCACCGATCCAAAAATCGAGATTGTCTCGAACCGTCTTTCGATTTTCGTTGGCTTCTTTCGTCGACAATCCTTCACTCGTTGTCAATCGTTCAGGAAAAGGCGTGGCCAACCACTCTGGGATCGGAGTAGTTAGCAGGTTGATTGCCTGAAAGACAGGATCGGAGGCGCTTTGTTCACGAGGGCGCAGCCGATTTTGATAGGCGATAAAGTACTTTCGAAGTCTTTCTAATGGCTTCCAACGATCTTGAAGGGCTGTTGGCTCCAACGAGTCGTTCTTCGGGCCCGACAGCTCTTTCAGC
>JAHEJI010000091.1 GCA_024638965.1 Planctomycetaceae bacterium | reverse complement strand
GCGTCGGACAAGATTGTTAAGCCACACTACCCAAAATTTTGAAAATCGAGTCTTAAATCCAGAACGCCGTCGATTTGCCCACCCCAAAACCCGCTCAAGCCGAAGGCTTTTTCTAACATGAACGAAACCGATACGAACCCGTCTGATCTACAAACCGAACGCCGTTGGGTCAGCCTTTCTCGAATTCAACGACGGGTAGCGGGTGTGCTTGTGGAAAAATCCAAGACTACTCCTTCGGCATATCCAATGACCCTCAACGCAATTAAAGTCGCGTGTAATCAGAAAAGCAATCGCAGTCCTCAAATGAATCTGGAAGAGGAAGAAGTCGAGGACACGCTAGGCGAACTTAGATTGCTGGGCGCAGTGACGGAGATGCATTCTGGTGGACGCGCGCTTAAATATAAACACGAGCTTTATGATTGGTTCGGTGTTGATAAGGCTGAACTGGCAATCATGGCCGAACTATTGCTTCGCGGCGAACAGTCGCTGGGTGACCTGAGGTCGCGCGTCGCGAGAATGGAAAAAATCTTCGGACTAGACGAATTAAAACCGATCATTGCCCGGCTGTTAGAGAAAGAGCTGATGGTTGAGATAACTCCACCGGGACGCGGGCAGATTGTTACTCATAATGTTTACAAACGAGAAGAACTCGACGGGATTCGAGCCAACTACGTTGACGGGCCACCACCAGGAGCAGGGGACGGCCATCGTCATCGCGAGACATCTACACCTTCTGATCCCGGTTTGGCGGGAAAGATCGAGCAGTTGGAAAGCCAGGTTGAAAAGCTTTGGCAAACGGTCAATGAGTTACAGAATGAACTTCAAGAATTGAAGTCATAAACCGTCGTACCTGCACATTCGTCGAATATCCAAGAACTGAATAAATCGAGATTGCAAACCGCGTTGTTGCAAGCCGTCCTCGAATTGGCAAATGATGGCCAACTTTTGTTTTCTTGGTAGCTAGTCGATAGCGTTGCACCGATGTCATGGAAAAGCGTTGGTTCCGGCGCTCAAAATATCTTCGCCGATTGGATTCGACCCGTCCCCAACATCATTAATAGAGAACATGCGTTTCACGCCAACCATCGGCGTTGGTTCATTTGGATCAGTCAAAAGAAGAAAACCCCATGATTACAAACATCTTCAAACTTCTCGTTGGTTTGCTGTTCATCGCAGCTATAACGACCGTTGTGTCGGCTCAACAACCGTTTGACAACTTGCCGACGGAACAGCTTCAAGACCCACCTCCACAAGACCAAGAGCCAATCCGCATCCCATCGGATAGCCCGGATCCCGGAAGTGCGTTTACTGATCCACAAGCGGATTTCATGGACCAGGAGCCAGATCAAAGGGTTGAGGTCGACGAAAGATATGCCGGTTGGCAAGCCGCTGGCATCGGCACTAATGGTGGACGATTGAGCAACTCAATTCGAGCCAACTGGGTAATGGCCGACTCGAACGGATTGATTCAGGGCACTGTACGCGGTATTGACGGCGCGGAAACGCGTGGCATGCTCATCTATCTATTAAATCAAGGGCGATTGGTATTCAGAGTTACGACAGACGATCAAGGCAATTTTGAGTTAAACAATGTTGTCGAAGGCGCCTATTCGTTAGTGGGAATTGGCGACAACGCATTTTTCTGCTTTTCATTTAATGTTTTACATCACGCCGAGCGCGAAAACGTCAATGCTCCAACGCGACTCGACGTGACCGCGTTTCAGAATAAGACAACGATCAACAACGACTGGATTCAGTTCTTTGCTCCACAAGTCATTTTTCGCGTGTTCGGGCGATACAGTGTTGAAGAAGGCGCCGCCGATCCTGCGTCGTTACTAGGATTCGAGGGTCTTGCAAATCATCAGCCAGCAGCCGCTCCGGCGACTTCGATCAATAGTCACCAAGTCGTCAAAACGGCCGACGGTCGATTACTTGGCCGAGTTCACCAACTCAACTCGTTGAGCGGACGCCCGGTCAATCTTCGCTTCACTAAAGTCATGTTGCTCCAAAATGACAATGTGTTTGACTCTACCACCATCGATAATTACGGTGTTTTTGAATTTGATGACACACCGCAAGGCCAATACGCCTTGGTTGCGGCCAGTGTTGACGGGCTGGGTTGTATCGGAATCGATGTCGTTGAACCCAGCCCGGGAGCGATCCTGGACGACGATGAACTTGGCGCATCTGTATTTGATTTCTGTATGGCGACGTCCGAATCCGTTGGCTGGCTGAATCACGTAGCAAGTGAGTTGGCCTACGAACGAGCCATCCTTGCGCCTCGACCGTATAAGCCGGACCCCCCACCCTGCATCATTAACGCCGCTTGCCTTCTTAATAAACAACCTCCAGGGTTACTTCGTGGATTATCGAACGCAACTAACAACTGGTTTGATCGAAAATTCTACGGTGAAACTGAAGCAGATTATAATAATAACGGCAATCGTGGAGGATGCGGTCCCGGTTGTCCCGGTGCTGGATGTGGTTGCTCTGGCGGCGTGAATGGTTGCCCAGGTGGTAACTGCGGTTGCTCCGGCGGCACCGGCGGAGGCTGCGGTCCCGGTTGTCCCGGTGCTGGATGTGGTTGCTCCGGCGGCGTGAATGGTTGCCCAGGTGGTAACTGCGGTTGCTCCGGCGGCACCGGCGGCACCGGCGGAGGATGCGGTCCCGATTGCCCAGGCGCTGGCTGCGGTTGCTCCGGCGGCGCCAACGGTTGCCCAGGTGGTAACTGCGGCTGCTCCGGCGGTTGTGACGGCAGCTGCGGCGGTAGCTGTGGGGGCGGATGCGGCTACAACCCGGGTCCTGGAGACGGTAACTTCGGTGCAGGTTTTTACGGCGGCTACGGCGGAGGAAAAGGTGGCGGCGGACCATTTATTCCCCGTCCCGAAAGAGGGTTGATCGGTCCTCCTAGAACACCTGGCCGCCGACCCGGTTACTTAGGTAGATAATACTCTGGTGGATCAAACCGCGGTGACTCCGGATATTGACGCGTTTTGAACACCAGTTACGAAACTGATCCCTGGTAGCATCTCGAATGCTACAAAAAAGCGTGATTTTTTCGCGTGGCCGAACCTTGGTTCGGCCTTTTTTGATGGTAGTTCGGTTTAGCAACGGAGCCTCATGGCTGACGGAACCGAGTGTCACAGCTGACAAACCGCAGCAAAAAAACGGCGACCAAAATGATCGCCGTTTTTGTTAGCTCGAATAGTCTTCGATTAGAGCGTTTGGTGCCACGGCCGCTATACGTCCGTGCGAGACGCACTAGAAATCGCTTTCATCTGGTGCGAAACCTTGCCCCATCGCCTGGGTTGCCGCCTGGATGAGTCGCAGCACTCCGTCCTGAGCATCGAATCTCATCTTCATGCCATTTTTTGTCATCGAAGACGTAACACCAAGTCGATCGTTTCCGGCTTCTTCCAGTTTTTCAGCCATCATTTCGACCATCTCATTGTTTTCGATACCGGCCGCGAACTTCATAATCGGCGCCAAGTAGATATTCCATTGCATGGCCACTGGCGATTTGGACGATCCGGCTGCCGAGCTGTCCATCGCTTCCTTCAGTGTCGCCAGCGGATCGTTCCCGGCCGCAAGGTAAAGTGACTTTTCGCCAATTCCAAGGATCACGGTTACTTCTTCGCCCAAATTAGCGATAAGCTCTTCTTCGTCTTCAGGCACTGTGAAGACGAGAGTGTGCAACGTTACACCCTGATGGCTGCCCGAATTGAATTTGATTTGAAGGTCGTCACCCAACTCGTCTTTGACAATCGAGATATTGTCTTTAACGAGTTTTTCAATCTTGCCCGGGTTAACAACTTGAGACCCCATCGCCAAATTGACATCACCTCGTTTGACCTTGGCAATAATCCCGGAATCCAAGACGCCTTCGTCGAGAGTCTGTTCAATCACTTCGATCAATTCGTCTGCCGCTTGTTTGACTTTTTCGAGGTCTTCGTCTGAGATGTCGCCATCGACTTCCAGTTCTTCGATTCCCTGCTCGCGAAGCTGACTAATCATCTTCTTATAATTTTCAGCATCTTCGGGAAGAATCGTGAAGCAGCTATTCATATTGAAGGCACTATCTTCATTTACAAATCCCGAGAATCGAGTTGGTTTTCCATTGGCTGTCGCCTCACAACGTTTGGCAAAAGTCGAGCCATCCAAACCGGTCATTTCGATATCGAAGTACATCGACTTGGATTCTTTATCGGCCGCAAATCCGAGGACCAGACTGTCGGTCTCCTGAATCATGCTCTCGAGCTGCTTCATCTGGATGTCGAGATTACCCTGCTGTAATCCGCCGGCAAAATCTTCGCCACTGTTTTCCATCTGTGCCAATTGAGCTTCATAGCCTTCTTTGATCATGTCGATGGCCTGCTCGCGTAACGACTCAGGAATTCGCTGACCGAAAACTTTTGCCGACATGTTGTACGTCGAAGGCAGATCACCCAGCAGCGATTGAGGATCCTCAGGAAGGTTCTCAAACATCTCCGCTTTGTCAGACAAGAACGCGTAACCGTCGGCTTCTTTCACGAGAATTTCTTGATCATTGTCGGTAATGATCGTCGCAAAGTCATCGCCTTCTTCGACTTGTCCCAAATTGTTTGAGATTGTATTGAGGACATCTGGCATATTTTTTACTGGAATGAAACCGAGCCAGTTTGGTTGTGGAGTTTCTTCGTCAAAGTACAAAAGGACACCGGCAGCCTTTTCACTGTGGACGCCCTTCAGAAATTGGTCGGCCTGTACGTTAATCAGAAAAGCCATCTGGCCAAAACCTGCTGCGTCAACCAGATATTTCGCATCGGCCAATTGTTCCGTAATATTGGCCACCGAAACAACAACCGCCGGTTCCGGCGGGCTCTGCGCAAACGCCTTCATTGGCATTAACGCAGCTACGCCTATGACAAGGCTGGTAAACACGTTTCTACAAATTGTCTTCACTATGATTCTCCAACTGTGGATTGCACTGAGTCGATGCTGTCGGCGAAAGGATCGGGACAGTCGAAACGACGGGGTGTCGTTAGCCCGTCAATTGTCCGACCGATCTGAAACGCATGCAATAGGTTGTTCAGCGATGCCAACAGGCGACTCTTCGAAAATTAGCCCTTGGCGGCGATGGTCGATGCTATCTTAATGACCAACCCCACCAATACATTACATAAATACCTTGGGCCTGGACGTGGAGTTTCAGCGAAACCCACATTCGAATCGCCGATCACTCATGCCGAGAACGGCCGGCCACGAAACTTGGCCGAAATGCGCAGATTCTACGCAGAATTATCGAATCACGTTGCCCACAATCGCAGTAGCGGGACAGTTCATATATCCCAAGATAGGGAAGCGTTGGATTAACGTTCTCGATAGACGATACGACCCTTTGTCAGGTCATAAGGGGAAAGTTCAACACGAACTTTGTCGCCAGGGACGATTCGAATGAAGTGCTTGCGCATTCGTCCGGCTACGTGGGCCATCACCTCGTTGCCCGTTTCCAACTCAACTCGAAAACGAGTGTTGGCAAGGGCCTGGGTGACGGTGCCTTCAACTTCAATAGGTTCTTCTTTAGCCATGAATTCTCCAAAGGACTCAAACAACTCAAACCGGGCGGTTTGAATGCTCTATCTTATATTCGAAGGCACTTAAAAGTCCAGAGCAGCTAAACCGGGTTGGGCAATCCCGATAAAGCGGTCGCAATTGCAGATTCAATGAAATCGGCGCTTTCGAGTCCAATCGAAAACCGAATCGTTCCTCCGCTAATCCCCAGCTTGGCAAGCTGGCTTGAATTGAGATTCCGATGGCTTGTCGTAAACGGATGGCTGAGCGTTGTCATCAGTTCACCCAACGACGGACAAAATGGTATCTCTTTCGTCGCCTCAATAAACCGCGTTGCTCCTTCAATGCCGCCGTTGACCTCGATCGTAATCATATTGCCAAAACAGGTCTCACCGTTGAGCGAACTAAACTGCCTGACGGCAATCGCGCGATCGGGATGCGATTGCAACCCGGGAAACGCGACGTCCAGAATCTGGGGGTGGCTGCTGAGTCGTTCAGCCAGAATTTTTGCGGTATTTGCGGCACTGGACATTCTCAAAAACAGAGTCGACACGCCTCGTTCGGCCAACCAGCAATCAAATGGACTGCTGGTCATGCCCCAGGAACTTAGGGCCGCCGGAACTCGCTCCCAAACCGCTTCTGTTCCGCTCAACAGGCCCAAGGTTGTATCACCGTGACCATTCATGATTTTCGTCAAGCTTTCAACAACAAGGTCCGCTCCGAAATCAAAAGGCCGACACACGATCGGACTGGCAAAGGTGTTATCTACCAGCATCAGCGCATTCCGCGATTTTGATAGTTCTGCCAACGCCCCAAAATCGACGACCCGCAATTTCGGATTCGAGATTGTTTCGACAACCAACATTCGCGTATTCGTTCGACATTGTTCGGAAACCTGGTCGAGATTGCAAAAATCCGCGAATGAAAACTCAATCCCAAACCGGGAAAGTTCCTGCTCGACCAATATCGCCGTCCTTCCATACAGCCGATGACTCAGCAAAATATGGTCGCCGGTACCTAGTTGCGATATCATTGCCAGCGAGATGGCCGACATCCCGGAAGAAGTGACGACCGCATGGGACGAATTCTCGCCATGCAATCTTCGACATTTTTCTGCAAGTGCGGCAGCATTTGGATGCCCGTCTCTCTGATAGACATAACCGGGTCTCTTTCCGCCTAGCCGTTCGTCGGCTTGGCGGGGCGATTCACACAGATAAGCGGTTGAAGTATGGATTGCGGGTCGCGAGGGCAGACTGCCAAACAGAGGGATTTCAGTCTGTTCCGAACAGATTTCTTGTGGTCCGCGTTGCATCGTAATCATTCCGGTTCTTGTTTTGAAATGCAGATTGACGTAAAGTTCGCCAGCAAACCATCCGCTCCGCTATTCCGAATATCATCAATATAAACCCACTCGATCGGATCCTGAATTGGTCGAATCAACATCCGAAAAAAACGTGGCTTCCAACCAACCTCGTCGAATTCTGTCCTTATTCGACGCCGTGTGCATTATTGTCGGCACCATTATTGGATCAGGAATTTTTGCGACGGCACCTTTTATCGCACAAAACGCAAACAACTTTGCGCTGTTGATTGTCTTGTGGATTGTCGGAGGACTTGTTGCGTTGGTCGGCGCTCTCTGTTTTGCGGAACTGATGACCACCAACCAAAATGTTGTCGGAGGCGATTATATCTATTTGAAAAAAGCCTATGGACGACCGATCGCATTCATGTTTGCCTGGGCGGCATTTTGGATCATTCGGCCAGGCAACATTGGGGCAATGGCGATGATCTTTGCTCAATACTTCAACCAGATTTTGCCAGGCGGCGAATTTTCGCAAGTGCTGTATGGACTTGCTGCGGTCATTTTGCTGAGCGTTACGAACCTGTTGGGGCTAAAACAGGGGAAGGTCCTGCAGAACCTGCTGACGACAGCCAAAGTGCTTGGAATTCTGGCAATTGTCGTGCTGGCCGCGATCCGACCCGCTGAACAGCTGAATCTACCCGCTCCTAATTCGGCGAGTGGTTCGATCTGGTTGGCTATGATCCTCATCATGTTCACTTATGGGGGCTGGAACGATATCTCGTTTGTGACGGGTGAGATTCGAGACCCAAAACGCAATTTATTTCGCAGCCTTTGGATGGGTACACTCACGGTAACCGCCATCTACGTCACCGTGAACATTGCATTCGTTGTCGGTTTGGGCTACGAAGCGATGGCGAACTCACAAGCCGTTGCGACCGATCTTGCTCGCCATGCACTTGGGGCCGATTCGATGTTCGGTCAACGCAGCGGGCAGTTAATTGCGGCGTTGGTTTGTATTTCTTGCCTCGGCGCAATCAACGGGATGATTCTGACCAGCCCAAGAATTTACTATGCCGTCGGACGCGACCTGAAACCGTTGAGCTTCCTCTCTGAATGGAATCGTAATCGAGACGTTCCCTGGCAAGCGATTATTCTGCAAGCAATTGTGACCATTGGATTGATTTCAATTTGTCTTTTGTACCAAGACGCTTTTGAAGTGCTTGTCGTCGTCACCGCGCCCTACTTCTGGGGTTTTCTTGCCCTCACGGTGTTTGCTTTGATCGTATTGAGAATCCGAACAAGTTTTCAACCGTCGATGGATGACCTGAACGCGGGGATTTACAGAGTTCCACTGTACCCACTGCCACCCGTCTTTTTTGGAGCCGTCTGCATTGGGTTGCTCTACAACGCGATCACTTATTTGTTTGCGCAGAAATACGAAGTCGCTTTTGCGGTCGTGACCGGAGTAATGGTCGTTGGAATTGTGCTGAGCCTGTCGTTTTCAAGACCAAAGTTTCAATCCAATCTCGACGATGATTAGAATCGGGGTCGAGGCGGCTTTTTGTGTGACGCTAACTCCCATAAAATGGGGCGTTTAACGTTACGACCGCCCATTTTGACTTGTTGTCGTGATTGTAGATCGATTACAATTGATGGTCCAAAATTACTAGAAGTTTCACGTTGATTGGAGTTATTGAGTGGGAACCAAGCGAACTGGAAAGGGTCGTCGAAAAATTGGCCGTAAGAAACGCAGAATGCGAGCCAAGATTCGTCACCGCAAAAAGTAATCTGAATGTTGGCTGGCCAGTGAATAGTGGTCGGATTATTTGACACATCTGCGCGCTCAATCTGAGCCATCTGGAAAAGCCTTTAAGCCAGCCGGAGCACCTGACTCGTCCTCGGAAACGGCTGCGCTTTCGCGAACGCGCAACACTCATGTTAGCCGGGATTATTCGGCTTACCAGCTTGGACCAGCGACTGATTTCGCATTGCACCAAGTGCAATATGCTCCGACGGACAAAGCTGACGGCACCCAAACCCGGGAGGTAACACTACAACAAACTCGAGCTGGCCCCGCCTCACGTTTTTTGCATCGCCGCGATCACGGGCACTTGGAATGGGTTAATGTTGTGCTAAACGACATCGTCTGCGTCTTTTCAACGGCAACAAACTCGCGTCCACTCACCGGTTCATCGGCAAGTCCCGCGCAGAAGTGTCGGGGACAGTTACGAGCCCTAACGGAAAACTCCTTGCGGAAATGTCGTGGAATCAGACTCGCCGCAAGGAGGCGCCGAAAACCAAGGGCAACTAGATGGGCTGTTCAACAACTCATGCCTTTTTCCCTGACGCGTCGACAAACCACCCTTATTTACAGAATCGCCTGACTTGGGACGGCCAGCCCAATACGCAACGCAGGGCCAATAATTTTTCGGCGGGGTCCAATGGTTCGAAGTACAATGTAGTTATGATGCAATTTCCAATCGCTAATTGTTTTGATCCGGTAACGAAACAGTTTTCAGGAAAAGTCTACCAGCATCGAAATCCCTCATTAAATCCTCCACGATTGACGACTGGTCGATTAGTTCGGCCTCGAATTCACGGTACTGATGAAACCAACATTGGCAATACTAGGCGTCCATTTGACGCTGGTTCTCTGTCTCGCCTTTATATTGAACATCTGGTTGGACGAATCATGCACATTGGCTACTACGGAAAGCACGCTCCAGTACTCGATCCATCAAGCGATACATTTTGAATGGCAGCCACCGACCTATTATTTGTCATTGTGCCTTTGGCGAAGGATCAATGATTCGATTTTTTTTGCTCGGCTGTTTTCGATTGGCTGCACATCAATCACGATCTTCGTGGTCTTTGTTTTAGCAAGAAAGCTGGCGCCCCGAACCCCGCCGCAACTGCCAGTGGCAGTTTTCGCCGTTCATCCATTAACAATTTTTTCGGCTGTCGAAATTCGATCTTTTGCTTTGGCGATACTGTTAAGTGCCCTGCTATTACTGTTTTTTTGGGACGGTTATCGGCAAAACAATCGTCGTGCACGATGGATGTATCTAGCTACAGCCTTGATCGCTGTTTATACGAACATTTTTCTAATCTTACTCTTGATTGCACTCGCGGCGGCATTGTTGATTACGGAACGATTTGACCACAATAAACTGCTTCACTTGGCATTGGGCATGATGTCGGTTGCCGTTGCCTTTGTGCCGATGTTATTGATTTTATCGCAGGTAACGCAAGATGTAGATCTTTCCAATAGTCAGATCAGCTTGTCGAGTGCCGTAGTTTATGCCGTTGGCTCTCTAGAATATGTTATCTGGCCGCTTCCGCGTATCGACGCAACGAGGGCAATCCGCGCTGTATTGCTGGTTGTGTTAGCGATAGGTAGTTTTTTAGTAATCTGGCAAGCCTGGGCTCGTCTGAAGCGCAAGCATTGGCTGATGTTTTCAAATCTTGCTGTCCTAACGATTCTGTTGGCTTTGTTTATTTTTGCCTCAGGCCTGTCGGGTGCGCCACGATATGCTTACGTGCTTCTGATCCCTTCGATATTCTGTTGGGCGATGCTAATTGAACTTTGCCATCACCGCCGCTTTAGGTACTTGTTGTGGCTGATTAGTCTGGCTTTTTGCTTCATGACGCTTGTGATCGTTTATCGGCCACTTTGTAAAACGGGAGATTGGATTCGTGTCGTCAACTACATTGAACAAAATGAACAGCCAGACCAACCCATCCTTGCCTTTACGTCTGATGTAGAGACCGCTATCGGTTACTATTATGATGGTCCTAATCAAGTCATACCTCTACCATCGCCACAACGATTTGACCGTTTTGCCGTCGCAGATTTCGCGATTCCAGATCGGCTTGCGCTTGCAACCAAATTTCAACCGGTTTTGCAAACATCACTCCTGATATGGCTGGTGACTTACGACGACGCGATTCTCAACCGAAACGAAGGTATCGATGTCGTGAACTACCGATTCTTACAAGAGTTTATTGACGAGAACTATGAGGTTTTGGAAACACAAAGCTTCTATCACTCGACGGTTCGATTGTTGCAACGGATAGGCCCCTAGTCGTCTTGCCTGGATGAGGCGACCACTCCGCGGTATCGTTAGAATTCAAAACGCAGCGACCGGACTGGATCTTCCAGACTAATCGTCGATTACATCGGACAGATTCAGGCACGCGACAAGCGCTTGGATGCGGCGACGACGATAACAAACTAGCACTTGGAACTCTCAATTCTGGTCGCGTTGCAGAACTTGCGGCGAGTGACAACCAATACCTAGACTAATTCTCGATCCAACGTGGGACGCGCACGTCGACACAACGGCACGTCGTTGAGCCAACGGAGCGGCACAGGCCATGAGACAATTCCTCCCCCTCTTTGTGGCCAAGATCCGCTGACGGGAAGAGACTTTAGTATTTCTGAGCAAACCGCGGGTCAACCGGAATCGAGATAGAGCAACGGTATGGTAATCCAGCAGCGCAGAGAATTCGCTCCGTCGCCCACAAACGACCGTTTTTGAGACTGCCGCAACCCGCATCGGGCGCCCCGTCTCGCCACGGAGATTAAATCCGCTAACTCGCGTCGGCGTGAAACGCCGAAGCGGTTTCTGCCAATTCTTCGTGCATCCAGTTTAACACACCGAAGCAATTTGGGCGAAGCAGATTCTGAAGGACTCCGTGAACAATTGAGTAGGTAGGAAGACAGTCTTTGTAAGGCTTGTTTCACAACGAATAGCGTTTTGCCGAGCGTGGTTAAGGCGTGGACGGTTTTCGCCTGAAAAGCAATTGTCCAAAGTTGCATTAAGTTCGTTGAGCTTACGTTATGTGGACTCTTGCCAGACTAAGAGCCCGATAGATTATTCCGAGTTCAATTAGACATTGAGATTCTTCTTTCGCTTCACTCATTCAGAATGACTTATCTCAGGTCATGCTCTATTGGTTCGGCCTGGCGAAACAATGGACGGCAATTTCCAGTTGATTTTCCACTACTTTGAAAACTCGCTCGCATGTAACCAGTCGGCCTTCTTGACGGTGGATTTTGATTTTGTCCACTCGTCCAGCATTTCCCATTTCACCTCGTCCAGTTTCTTGAGCTGATCATCGGTGGCGGTTACGGTTGTCAGTTCCAGGCGATGCCCATTGGGATCAAACAAATAAATCGACTTGATGATTCCGTGGTCGGTTGGACCGAGGACCTCGATTCCGGCTGCTTCGAGATCAGTCTTTGCCTGCATCAACGCTTCTTCATCTTCCAATTGGAAAGCAATGTGTTGGACCCATTGAGGTGTGTTTTCGTCGCGTCCCATCTCCGGTGAGTTGGGCAGTTCAAAGAACGCCAGAATGTTGCCCTTGCCTGCGTCAAGAAACAAATGCATGTACGGGTCCGGCTCTTTAGTCGACGGAACGCGATCCTCAGAAATCGCCAACATGAAATCCATATTCAGGTATTTCGTGTAAAAGTCGACGGTCTCTTTGGCGTCCTTGCAACGATAAGCGACGTGATGAATCTGTTGAATTTTCATTTTTGCTCCTTAACTTGTAAATTTTTTTATGGGCAATTTCGTAGTCAGTGTTTCCGACGGTCGAACTGGAGGTTTGTGTGGTGAACCGGAATCAGTTTTGATCGGAAACAAGAATCGCATCCTGAGTTGGTGCCGTGACTAAAGTGACGGAGTTGTCGGTTATCGAGTAATTGCCCACTTCACCAAGAGGTGGCGAATAAATATGCAAGGTTACCAGCCGTTGCGCTTCAGGTTGCAAATTGGACAATTGATGGACATCCATATCGTTCGATCCGACAACGCCGCCCGCAGGCAGCTCTTGTGAACCGGAGGCATACAGCCAGCCATCGGCCGTGAGTTCGAAAATCGTCTCCATCCCGGTGCCTTGAATGACCTTAACTCCGCATGCTGAGCCGGCGTGATCGTGGATGGGTGTGCGCTGTCCCGCTTCGAAACATAACAACAAGGCTTCGTAGTTTTCCGTGCGACGCAATAGGTTGCGCTGGTATTTTTCGTCGTCAAAATGCAGGTGTTTCTCCGCTTGTGAAGCGTCGAACTCCAACTGGCTCAAAAGATATTTGAGCGAATTTAACGAAATCGGCTCGGACCAGGTATCCAACTGATCGAGGAATTGGTGAATATTCATATTTTGGTTGCCATTAGTTCGGTTTGCAAGCTCGAGCAACTACTGAATACTGTCTTGCTAAGTGAATCAGGGTAATGCAAATTCGCCGCGTTGATCGGCTGCCGAAAATTCCTGAACAAGTTCTTCTGGAACTGGGGGAAGCAGGTTTACGAAGTCCAATTCTTCTGGTTGGTGCAATTCCAGGCCTTTGGCGTACATGCGAAGGTTGCGAATCGCCGTTCGGTACAGACAATCGTCCAAAGCTTGATGCGCCAACAAGCGGTAATACTTTTCATTGGGCGATGTCACGGAAGTGCCGACATTGATTACTTCGTCGCCGGGTACAATTTCGCGCCAAGTGTGATGCGGCAGGTTCTCCGCGGTGTGAACGATGTGTAGGATTCGTTGAGGCGTCAGGCTGGAGAGCGACTCAAGGTTTTTCATTACGAAATAGGTCTTCTGAAACTCGCTGATCAGGTAATCGGTCGTTGCCAGCCGCAATAAATCCCGGTCGCTAGAAGGATCAATCAGAATACGATTAGAGTTCGGAGAGTCGACGCTGTACTTGGTTTCTCCCGGTGATGAAAGGATCCCGGCACCAAAGGCCTTGAAATTGTCTTGCTGCATCACCAATCCAAACTCGACGGTGAACCAGTACAATCTCCCTGCGAAGAGCAACAACTCGGTTGCTTCCTCGTTGATTCGTTGTTCCTCCAATTCACTGGTGGCGTTCTTGAGCCTGAGTTCCTTTTCATGATGGATCAGGTTGTTGGCCAGCCCATGATTGTTCATGACCTGGGCAACTTGCGGGATGGTAAACGTTGCCACGTGGCCGGCCACATCGTGACCGATGTCCGGCTCTTCCAAATAGTCCGTTTCGAGCGGACGCATGAATGTCGTGACTGGAAAAAATTTGCGACTGTGACAATGAAAGAAGACTTCCGCCGGGATGATTTCGCTTACGGTCGCCAGTTGCCATTCGGTTTGTTGGTAAATTCGCGCGTTGAGGATGTAGTAATCTGGAATCACATTTCCACTGATTTCAAACATCTCTTCGCCCAGCAAATACTCGCGACACGCATATTGATGCTTGGTCGCTTGCTGATCGGCTACGAGGCAGGCCCAGCTTAAGTGATCTTTCAACGTTAACGATTCGTAAACCTGCTGATTCTCGAATTTAGACAGATCGACCGTTTGAGGGCTTAACGTGCCGATGGCGAATGGCTTTCCTGACTCGGCAAGTTGAAAGTAGGCTCGTGCGGTTTCACGTGTGATTGGGTGCGGCACGTCTTTGCGATTCAAAACCGCCCGCAGTTGCTCCAGCCGCTCCGACTTGGAAAGTGGAACGACGGAGGTGATATCCACACCATGTTTGGCGGCAATCGATGCCGCCAGATCTTTCGTTAGCGAGCCGTTCGTTAAAGATTTGGTATTCATATGTGTTTTCATTTAGGAGATTATTAATCGTAGGTCACGCACTTCTGCACGATGCTGTTGTTTTTGACGGGTAAGAGTGTCCGTTCCACATTTTGTTTAGGTTTTGACAAGAAAAAACTACACTGGAGAGCGCGCAAATCAACTCGGTGACTGGGTTTCTTTCACAGCAATTGACGCGCCACACGCATCAACCGAGCAATAATGCCCAAGGACACGAGGTGATTGAGTCCAAACTAAATACCAAACGCCCCAGTGTGCGAATCCGCCCGTTTTTTGTCGAAATGGCGCGTTTTGGCAACTCCGCGCCGACGAGACTTCCGTTCAGCTGGTGTGCGGCAATCACAATTGATCGGTGTCCCACAAACTTTTTGACAGTCTTTTCTTTGCGTATAATGGTGATTTGATAACTGATTCACCTTTCATTACGCCGCCAATGACCGTCTCGCAGGATTCGAAATCGGAAGTGGTCTGGATTTCACGCCACGACAAGTTGCCCGACACATGTTGCACGTGTGGAATGTTCACCGACCATAGAGTGAAAGTGAAATATGTTGACGTTCAACAGGTGTTGCATGCCGGGGAAAGCGGAGGAGTTACCCTGATTAGAATTCTTTCGCTGTTTCTTGGGCCCGTTGGCTGGCTTGTGTCGGCGATGGTGACGAGTGATGACGAAGAAAAACTGAAAACGGTCAAACAAAAATCAAAGATCGTTGTCTCCCAATGTCTGCTGTGTAGTGGGATGGGGTTGGCTGAAGTGGTTGATTCGACCGATAGTCCAAAACGTTTCGCCTTGTTGACTCATCCGGAATTCAAAAAACGATTCCAGGCAATCAATCTTGGCGAGGACAAGTGAGTTTTGCCGCCGCAATTCGCCGCGGCGTAAAGAATCTCTCTCAAAAACACCAGATCCTTCACCTCGCGCCACTCGGTCCAGGATGACCAGAAGACCAGGGCTATCAATGGCTATTGAACCCATCACGAACCACATCTCGCACGAACGAGGCATGGCATCGACACCTTTTCCGCCGTGTCGCAACGCTTCACAATAAGCGTCCCTTGATTCTTCACGAAGCAACAGAACTCCCATGAACACGGAAACTTTGAATCCGGAAACTCAAACCGATCATCAAAACGTCTACCTTCGCTGCTTTGCGGGCTGTGAAGGCAAACACTCCGTCTATGACGTAATTTATCGGTGCCCGAAATGTGATGCTTTGCTGGAAGTTCATCACGAACGGGAAGCCCTTTCTGAAAAGAATGCCGACCAATGGAAAGCACTGTTCGAATCGCGAGCCAGCACAACCATCTGGCCTTATGGGAGCGGCGTTTGGTCGATGCGCGAGTGGGTAATTCCCTCGCTACGAGATGAAAACGTGGTCAGTATGGCTGAGGGCAACACGAATCTTTTTTGGGCTGAGCGTTTTGGAAAACAACTTGGGGTGCCCGATCTGTGGATCAAGCTTTGCGGAAACAGCCACACCGGCAGCTTCAAGGACCTCGGGATGACGGTCCTCGTTAGCGTGGTCAAGCAAATGATGGCAGGCAATAGCCCCGTCAAAGCGGTAGCCTGTGCGAGTACCGGCGATACCAGCGCGGCATTGGCAGCCTATGCAGCCTACGCGGGAATACCGGCGGTTATTTTTTTGCCGGCGGGCAAAATTTCCACAGCCCAGTTGATTCAACCAGTTGCTAACGGGGCGCACGTCCTGGCACTCGATACTGACTTCGATGGATGCATGAAAATTGTTCAGGAAGTGACCCAGGACCAGAGCATTTACCTGGCAAACTCAATGAACAGCCTGCGCATCGAGGGCCAAAAAACAGTTGGAATTGAAATCGTTCGCCAGTTTGACTGGGAAGTTCCCGATTGGATCATTATTCCCGTCGGCAATCTTGGGAACATTAGCGCACTTCATCAAGGCTTTAAATTGATGATGGATCTAGGCGTGGTTACCAGGATGCCTCGTTTCGTCGCGGCTCAAGCGGCCAAGGCGGATCCGTTTTATCGGTCCTTCAAAAACGGATTTAAAAACAAAATTTCTGTCACCGCGGGTGACACACTTGCCAATGCGATTCGAATTGGAGATCCAGTGAGCTACGACAAGGCGGTTGCGGCTGTCCAGGAAACCAACGGCCTCGTTGAAGAGGCGACTGAAGCGGAGCTAGCGGAGGCTGCTGCACAGGCCGATACGACTGGAATGTTTAGTTGTCCACACACAGGTGTCGCCCTCGCCGTGCTAAAAAAGCTGATCAAGCAAGGGCAGATCAAACGCAACCATCGAACGGTCGTGATCAGCACGGCACATGGTTTAAAATTTACGGATTTCAAAGTCGGCTACCACGAGTCGACACTTGCCGATGTTTCCAATGAACATGCGAACCCTCCCGTTTATGTCTCGGCCAACCCCAAGGCAGTTAAGGAAGTGATCGCCCAGCGATTGGGACTGTAGCCCAATGGAGGAGAATTTTCGAATTCATTAACGGCCCATGCAGCAATGGATCACCAGCGGACAAGAAGACTGTGCGGTGAAAAAAGCTTTTCAGTCTGCTTTCTTCTCAGAGAGCTTGAGCACGATGTCAAACTCTTTTTTGGTAACGGGCTGAACCGAAAGCCGCGAGTTCTTGATCAAGACCATGTCTTCCAGGCCTTTTACCGTTTTAACTTCGTCGATTGAAATTAGGCGTTTGAGTTTTTCCTTGAATTTGATGTCGACCATGAACCAGCGCGGATTGTCTTTCTTCGATTTTGGATCGAAGTGTTTGTCGTTTTTGTCAAAAGCCGTGTGATCCACATAGGACTCTTTCACAACCGTTGCGACACCCACGATTCCGGGAGGTTTGGCATTGGAGTGATAAATTAGAACCAGGTCTCCAATTTTCATGCCGTCGCGCATATTGTTACGAGCCTGGTAGTTGCGGACTCCGTCCCAACAGGTTGTCTTGTTTTTTTCGGCTGCCAAATCGTCGATGGAATAGGTGTTGGGTTCAGTTTTCATAAGCCAGTGGTTTTTGGCAGCCATGTTTTGTCTGTTCCTGATCCGGGGAATTCGTTTTATTGATGTACCGAGCGAGTCGTCTCTCTACTGGGCTGTAAGATGCGACGCGACTTGCATCGCTAAGACCGTGCTGCAACCCGCTTGCATCATCACCACCGTCTTAAGAAACAGTGATGTGGCCTTTACGGAACGCTTCAGCCATCGCTTGCGGAACTTGCGACTCGGCCAAAACCAACTGCGCCTTTTGCGCGGCAACTTGGGCTTTCATTTCCTGTTCCGAGGCAATCGCGTCCGCACGACGTTTTTCTGCCTTGGCACGGGCGACTCGAGTGTCGGCTTCTGCTTGGTCCGCCTGCAGCCGGGCTCCAATATTCTCACCGACATCGATATCGGCGATGTCGATAGAAACGATTTCAAAAGCTGTATGAGCATCGAGGCCACGTTCCAAAACGGCTTTCGAAATTCGATCCGGATTCTCCAGAACGTTTTGATGAAACTCTGAAGAGCCGATCGACGAAATGATGCTTTCACCAACGCGAGCAATAATGGTTTCCTCGGTTGCTCCGCCAATTAATTGTTCGAGATTGGTCCGCACGGTAACGCGAGCGCGAATTTTCAGCTCGACACCATCTTTCGCGATCGCACTCAGGAAGTTCTTCCCGCTTCGCTGAGGATCAGGACAATCGATCACTTTGGGATAAACACTCGTCTTCACTGCATCTAGAACATCGCGGCCGGCAAGGTCAATTGCTGCGGCCTTATCAAAATCCAGATCGATGCTGGCTCGTTGAGCCGCGATGATGGCATTGATGACTCGCAACACATCGCCACCCGCGAGGTAGTGCGCTTCCAGCCGTCCGGTGCTGATCCCCGTGCGGCGATTGATATCCAGGCCTGCCTGTGAGGCCATGATTTTGGCGGTAACGATAATCGAGGGACGTACCTTTCGAAAGCCCATACCAATCAGGCTGATCATCCGAATATCGGCTCCCGACATGTACGACTGAATCCACAGCTTGCCATAAGTTGCAAATGCAAAAACGATCACAATTGCAATCAGAACGAGTATCGCGATCGCGCCCCAAATCACCCATTTCCAAATATCGCTCTGGATATCGCCGACCAAATTCAGACCGTTAGCGACCGCGATCAATCGGTCAAGCTGTAGAGTTAATTGCACAATTCGCCTTTCAAGGTTTACGCCCAAAAATGTCCGACAGGATTGTATGATAACCGATTGCCGGAGAGATAAAAGTTATCCGACGGCGAATGTCCAATTACAGCTTAAGTTTCAGGGAATTGGTCCGGACGATTTAAACAGCAAAATTAAGGATAGGGTGATGAAACAGCCTTCTTGTCGCCCAAATTTCGGTCAGCCAAGACCTAGTCGATCCAGCCTCCGCCCAGAACGCGGTCGCCGTCGTAACAAACCACCGCCTGGCCGGGCGCAACGCCGTCCTGGGGTGCGTCGAATTCAATTTGTAGTTGGGCACCCGCTAACACAGTCGCCGTTGCGGCGTGTGCACGGCTGTTATAACGAATCTGGGCCGAGCACGGGAACGTCTCCCCAGGTGGATCAACCAGCCAATTGGTTTGGCTTGCCGTCAGCTGTTTTCGACCCAGTTTGTCTTGAGCACCAATCACCACGCGATTTTCGTCTGGCTCGATTCGAACTACAAAATAGGGCTCGCCCATCGCCACGCGTAGTCCTTTTCGTTGTCCGATCGTGAAGCCTTCGATTCCCAGGTGCCGGCCAACGACCGTTCCGTCTGTTGTAACGATCTCGCCGGACGTGTCGACGCCCTCCGCGCCTCGTCGATGACGAACGAACTCATCGTGTTTTCCTGAAGTGACGAAACAGATTTCCTGGCTGTCTTTTTTTTCGGCCACGTTTAAACCGAGTTGCCCCGCAATTTGGCGAATCAGAGGTTTTTCGTAATTCCCAACGGGAAGCAACATTCGCGCGAGGTATTCTCGCTTGATTCCAAACAGGACGTAGGACTGATCTTTCGTATCGTCGATGCCTCGCAACAAGCTCAACTCATTTTCGCCGCGTTCGAGTCTCGCATAGTGACCCGTCGCCAGAAACTCTGCTCCGACGCTGTCGGCGTAGTCGAACAGTTTGCCAAATTTGATTTTATTGTTGCACATCACACACGGATTGGGTGTGCGGCCAACTGTGTACTCTTCGACAAAGTAATCGATGATCCCGCGAAACTCCTCCTCGAGATTGAGAGCATAAAAAGGGATCCCCAGCCGTTCGGCGACGCGTCGACCGTCTTCCGCGTCTGATGCGCTGCAGCAACCTTGCTTGTGGTCGGCCCGGTTATTGAGGATCGGCAAAATGGGCGATGTGTCCAGCTTTCCGTCGATGGAACAGGCGGAAACCGCTTTTTCTCCGTGACGCATGAAAACGCCAATTACCTCGTGACCCTGCTCGATCAACAAATGCGCAGCAACGCTCGAATCGACGCCACCGGACATTGCCAATACCACTCTAGCCACTAATTAACCATCAGCATCAAAAAGGTTGTTTCAGCCAAAACTCAAGTCTAGAACCGCCGCCCCGAAAGAACAACCTTTCTCGAAACGGGATCAGTGACTATGATTCGTGATTCAATTCCCGTTCCGGTCTTTCGTGATGTTTGTCGTCATCTCAACCAGTCTCAATCCAGCCAGCCGAAGTCGCATTCTGGCTGAGTCGGCTCATGAACGGCTTCAGGTACAATCCGGCGGCAAAAGCCGACTGATTGATCTGGCGGCAACCGTTTTGCCGTTCTGCGATGCGGGCGAATGTTACAGCGATCCGAAAGTCGCCGAAGTGGCCCGGGCCATTGACTTCGCTCAAGGCATTCTGATCGCGACGCCGATCTATAACTACAACGTCAGTTCATCGGCAAAGCTGTTGGTTGAATTGACTGGGAAAGTTTGGACCGATAAGGTTGTTGGATTCCTGTGTGCCGCGGGAGGAAACGGCAGCTATATGGCTTGTATGGGACTCGCCAACAGTCTGATGCTTGATTTTCGGACCTTGGTGCTGCCGAAATTCGTGTACGCAACCGGTGACGCTTTTGAAGGTGACTGCCTCGGTGACACTGAAGTCGAAAATCGAATTCACGGTCTGGTCGAACAGCTGATGGCTGTCTCGCAAGCGACGATGCCTCCAGATGCCTAATCTGCACCAGTAGGCGAGTCTGTCCCAGACTCGTGTCAGCCTGGGACAGGCTGACGTACAGAGGCGAGTCTGTCCCAGACTCGTGACAGCCTGGGACAGGCTGACGTACAGTAGGCGAGTCTGTCCCAGACTTGTATCAGCCTGGGACAGGCTGACGTACAGTAGGCGAGTCTGTCCCAGACTCGTATCAGCCTGGGACAGGCTGACGTACAGTAGGCGAGTCTGTCCCAGACTCGCATCAGCCTGGGACAGGCTGACGTACAGTAGGCGAGTCTGTCCCAGACTCGTATCAGCCTGGGACAGGCT
>JAHEJI010000090.1 GCA_024638965.1 Planctomycetaceae bacterium | reverse complement strand
AAAGAACGTGTGAATCCATGTTGCGTCGCCCGCGGTGGCCGGCGCCCCTCCGCCCTCTTGGCCCGGCGCGTCGGATGTACCTTCGCCCCAATCGGCCAGCGCTAGATGCAGATTCACATCTTGATCTCCCCCAATCGCACGCGACATATTCAGCGTCAATGTCACGTTGTTAATCGTCGAGCCGTTTGGAATCGCCCCGGCTACGTCGAAATGCAATAGGCCGCGGCGAATCTCGCCAATTGCGGTCTGACTCGCAAAAAAGTGGTCGCCTGCACCATTGCTTAACAATCCGGCAGAATCTTCGTACAAAGTGTTGTCTTTGTCCGAAACAATCGAAACAACATCGCCGGAAACAACGGGAATGGAACTGTGAACCAACAAACACGCAGTTGCAAAAACAAGAGAAAACTTCATGGCTCAATAATCTCGGAAAAAAACGTCTTCAGTTGTAACTCAAAGTAAGTTCAGTTTAATCATCTGCGGTCCCCAATTCCAGTAGTTAGTGGGCAAAAGTTTACCTAATGAGTGCAGTTATCTTGGATTTACCGCAACATCATCGTAATCGGGCTAACAACCCGCCTGTGCTCGGTCTCACTCCTGATGTTGGTCGGTCTCATCCTGTTTTTCCGCGTGCCCCTGCTGGCTGGGGCAAGTGTTGACCAAACGGATCGCTGTTCGGGTGACTGATCGAGAAAACCTCACCGCCCAGGACGAGCGGACCGTGTGCATTCACATCAAGGAGCTTGATATTGGTATTCCTCCTGTCTGCCTCAGGAAACCGTGGCTACCGCAGTGTAACGCGCCATAATCGTCCCAAATTCTGGCTGAATTGATCTTGGCCTAACCATTTGTTGCACAGTAAGCCGCGGGCCGCTCGGTTTGTTGAGATCAGCGTCGTTCACCGCGGCCGGGCGAAACGCACCCACGCGAAAAAGGCGCATCACACCGGAAATTTAATCGTCTCGTTCTGAGCCGGATTGATTACAATTCGCCAGGTCAGAAAGAGCACGTCGAACGAAAGGAAAACTCGTGCATTTTATATTTTGCAACGCAGAACATTGCGGCTCGTCGTTTCCGATTAAGGCTGATCGCAAGCGTTGCAAACGTGAACGTGTAACTTGTCCTGGGCAGAATCTCTCCCACTTTGGCACCGTCGTTCTCATGGCCCTCCTCGCTATCTCGCTCGGTGGTTGTAATCAGGTTTTGCCGCAGCCGTTCGCTACTAGGGCCACATATGATGCGCCCAAATCTGGCTTTCGCATCGTCATCGATGCGAGCGGTGTGATCGCACCCGGCGCAGATGTTACGGATGATGGAGTTTGGACGGCGGAGGTCAGTCCGATTGGCAGCACCAATGCGAAGACGGTGAACATCCAGTCTGCTCCCAACACCTCGGCAACAGTTGTCGTCGATGCGCAGGATTCCATGTCGGTTGATTGGAACTCAAGGAATTCCGAGGCTTCCTTCCGTCAAGTGCTCGAGTTGGCGGGCTACACCAATTTGTCGGACGCGGAAATGGGTGAGGCGGTTCGAGCCATTGAATGTGCCAATTCCGGACCTAAGGCCACTCTGCTGCCGGGCCAGACAACGAGTTTGACTGCGGTTCAGGTGAACTACGATTAATCCCGGCACCTAGGTGGACAGCGTCACTTTCTATGAGCGCCGAATGTCACTTACTTTAGGACCCAACCTCTCCCAAGTTGGGAGAGGTCGACGTCTCAGCGTCGGGTGAGGGCCGTTGATTTCGCAAGAGATCTTTTAGTTTCCCTCTCCCGGACCCTCACGTGTCGTCGGGAGAGGGTATCGAGTCGCCGTAAAGTAAGTGCCATTGCATTGGGCTAGCGCCTTGCCGCTCACAGCTGCGTGGAACATCGCGTTTTTCCTGCGAGAGACCGAATATGGCGCTGTCCAACTAGCGTCGACAATTTCCAAATCCTTAAATGACTAGGTCTAAAAAAAACAAGGCAGCAATGCAAAAAATAGTGGATGGAAGCTTGACGGCTTTGGTTTCTGTTTGTGATTTGCCTTTTTCGGTGAGCTTACAAACAAATTGTAAGTACAGTGGCAAGTTGGTACGTTTATCACCAACGAATCCTCCGCGTGTTTGAATCTGCAAAGAAAAGCGCACTCCACGCGAAATCGGCTCAATCAATCCTGTCCCAATATACCCTCTAATGCCATTCCCAAAATTCAACGCAGATGAACTTTATCTGATCAACGGTGTTAAATCGACGAGCGTTGTCAACGTCAACCGTTTGTACATGTGGACCTACGTCATCAGTTGCATCATTATGGCAGGCTTCGCTGCATATCTAGGTAGCATTCCGATGATGGGTGCGACATTCGTTGTCCTCTGCGGTTTTCGTATTTATGAAGAACGTGACCATATGAAATGGATTCCTATCTGGCGATCAGTCATCGAAAAATACGAAGCGGCTGCCGTTGGCAATTTTCGTGATGATACGGATGACTTGTGATCGCCTTTCACACTGGCGACGTCTCATGGTGATGACGATTTAGATGTTGTCAAAGAACAAGGTGCTTTATGCGATTTTCGATACGCCATCTTCTGATTGCGGTTGCTCTGCTTGCAATCGCGTTGGCTGCGTCGCACGTTTGGTTGCGCAACGTAGTTTTGATCCGCGATGCGACTTTAAATGACACCGTTTACGAACGATACATGGGCATCGAGGGTGATGATGCACGTATCCAAAATATCCTTCACGTTTCCGGCGTATTCAAAAAGCGAACCCGAGTACACGCGTCACTTTACGTTGTACGAGAAGGATCCCATGAATTGATTACTGCTTTTTCTGTCGGCCGCAGTTCAAATCGACTCGGCGAATCAATGCTCATGAAGATGAACTTGATGCTTGCGCTTGGGGAACGGGACGTCGAAAACGCGACCATCACAATGCTCGGTTGCGCCGGAATGACGAATAGTGCTGGGGGAATTGGATGGACCGAGCACCGAATCGATCGCAAATTCACCAAATCGTACAACGGTGAGATGACCCCAGGACGCGAGCTGATCGTTTACGTTACAGGCGACACAGATTTCGACTTTCAGCATGACCAGTCGGTTGACGAATTCGCTGCCAGAAACGAAGGAAACTATTTCCTGGTTGTTACCTCACTCCATTAAGGGAAACTTAAATCGCGACGGCGCCAATATCCGTGCGATCGTTAAATTCGAACCGGCCGGATTGTCTCGTGTTGTGACCTAGGATTTAGTTCCCGTCAAGAAGCAAAGTTCCGGGTGAATGGTTACCATGTCAATTCAATCTATCGCGAAGCGAGGCCGATTAGTCGCTATCGTTTCACAGCTGGCGCTCATCGCGTTCTCGCTTGTTTGTTTTAGTCTCAGTTTCGCCGGTTGGCAGTTACTGCCGAACTTGGTTCTCATCGGCATCATCATGGCAAAAGCGCGGATTCCGGCATGGTTTTCGTTAGCGGCAGCCGGAGTGGCCGCCCTCTTTCAGCTACCATTTGTCACGTACGAATTCGGACTCAAACCCATTTGGATGTTTTTTTGGGGACTCACGTTGTTAGGGCTGTTTCTCGACATTATTAGAAAACCGGACGACAGCAAGCCGATCAGCGAAGATGGTTGGAATACAATCGTTTTTAAACGCTGGGGAATGCGTGCTTTGCTCTTGGCATTCGTTCTGATGACGTGCAGTTTATTTGCTGGAAGCGGTTGGCGCGATGGAGTCGCACCCGATTCAGACTTCGCTTCGCGCCGAGCCTGGGGCGAACGGATTTTTGGTGCCTATCTCGATCATATCGATAATTGGGTCGCACAATCGGAGCTGATAAATCGGGACGTCGGGAGCATTCAGGGAATCGCACCGACGGGGTCGCCGAATCGCTACTATCCCGGTTTCACCGATGGCCAGTTTGCCAAGATGAACCTGGAAGTGATTGGCTCAAAAGGCAAAGGCGAGTTGTTCCTTCCGTATGTGGAGATTTGGAGCACGGGTGAATTGCAGACAGTCGGCGGCGACGAGGCGCGATGGAGGTTCGGCGGCGAAGCACATCTGATCGCCAAAAGCGGCAAAAGCTATCTCGCTGAACATGGTCTCGAAGAGAGATACAAGGAGTTACTCAAGCTCGCGGAGGATGGCCGCGCTGACGAATTCGTTGACCGGTGGTATGACTTCGGGACAGCACTCGCATCGACAAATCTAAAACGAAGGCCGACACTCAGAACGGGCGAGTCTGGTTTGATGTCGGCACTGCACGACCACTACCGCGAACCAATAATTGTTGACTTCGCCGATGCTCTTGCTGAATTGGACGAGAACAACGAAGCTGCCGATGCGTATCGTCAGGCCGCGGAGATGACGTTGGCCCGCGCAGATGACTTGTTGCAGGAAGAGGATAGTCGACGTGAACTGTCCCAAGTCGCGCAAGCGCTTCGTCGAGCAAATCAATTAATTCGCTTAGCCAATGAGTTGGTGCCCGACGACCCGTTGACGCTGAGACTTGCCCGAACACGAGTGACGATGCAACATCTTTGTTCGATTGGCGGCAGACAAGAACCCGTCTACAGCGAGAACGGAAAGCACGATCAACTTTGGGCCGACAAGTGTCTCGGAATGTTCTTTGAAGAAGCGGAAGCATATGCCAGACGCTCACCCTATCTGAAACAAACTCTCGGCGGCATCCGAAGCATCCGCATTGCTCAAAACGCCACCAGCGAGCTAGAGGTAGACAAGCATGACGTTTATGAAGCGGCAGTTTTCTTGGACATCGTTGGAAGAAATGGTAAAAAAGGCGATCTGCTGGTGACCCTCCGAGAGAATTATCGCCGCCGCACAGCGATTGACTTATTCTCAAACAATCCGCGACGTCCAGATTATCCGCTAATATTACGCTCTGCGTCCTGGACACCAGCGGGCGGGGATTGGGTAAAGCTGAGCGCAAAAACGGGCGAGCGTTGGGTGAAGAGCAAAAAACACGAGTAATCATGGAAACAATGGACTTAATGGATCGCCTGTTTGCGTACTTATCGGAACACGATGTTACTTTGACCGAGGTCCCGAAAAAACAATCCTTTGCAATTCAAAAGCGATGGACTTCCGTATTTGGCGGATTCAAAAACGGGACTCCGCACAAGCATGGCTCTCGAGCGATTGACCAGTTTCTTGCCGAACCCGCCCAAAGTCTAATTCTTCTGTTTTTATCCTCTCGAATCACTGCATTTCCGATCTCAACAAATCACCGACCGTGTGCCGCGTACTCGTACACCGGCAAACCGATCGATGTGTCGAACTTTCATGAACTGGAATTCGCGGTATTCCCGGAATCTTATGCGTGGACGCTGGTCCACACTCACGAAGACTGGTCCCTCGGCGGCCCTTATCTCGTCCGTGCTGACGATGTTGCCGCAACGAACGTCTGACATAACAAACGGATCAACCTAATTAGTCGAATGCGGCATCGGGAATCGTCCAGCTCTCGCGGTCTGATTTCTGTGGAAAGCAAAGCTGCAAATTCCGAGTCTAATCGTCCATCGGCTCATCCTGTAATCTCCGAAATCTGATTTGTTGAGAACACGGCAAGGGTTCTGCCGGACTGCCATCTACCGTTGACATTCCGCGAGTAAAGTTAGACACTGGTTTGTGATCAGATCACAACAGCCAAAGCGACTCAACAACCAATTCGCGATGTTGGGACAACTGTGTTTGACAAGTAATTCTCGGCTCAGCGGGAGCAGTGCCGATTCGAACGTATTCCCATCTTGAACGACAATTTTGAGCTATTCCCCAGAAAAAACGGAAATCTGACAAATGAACGCAACCCAATTTGACCCATTTGGTGCTCGAGGGACATTTGCCGTCGGCAACAAAGAAGTTGGCATTTTTCGATTGTCGGCGCTTTCAGATCGAGGAATCGGGCACGTCGAGAAACTCCCTTTTTCGATTCGCGTTCTGCTTGAAGCAGTTTTGCGCAATTGCGACGAAAATATCGTTAACAACGAAGACGTGCGAGCACTTGCCAGCTGGGAAGCCGCGTCGCCAGCCAAAGTTGAGATTCCCTTTAAACCGGCACGAGTCGTGTTGCAGGATTTCACCGGCGTCCCAGCCGTTGTTGATCTCGCTGCGATGCGGTCGGCGATGGGTCGATTAAATGGAGATCCAAAAAAGATCAACCCGTTGATCCCTGTCGACCTGGTCATTGATCACAGCGTTCAGGTAGATGAGTTTGGAAGCCGAAATGCGTTGGCGGCCAACGTAGAAAAGGAATTCGAACGTAACCGTGAGCGTTATGAGTTTTTGCGTTGGGGCCAGACCGCATTCGATAATTTTCGCGTTGTACCTCCCAATGTTGGTATCGTTCATCAAGTTAACCTCGAGTTTCTGGCCAAGTGTGTCTTCGTTCGCGAAGACCAGGCCGGGCCAGTCGCTGTGCCTGATACGCTCGTGGGCACCGATAGCCATACGACGATGATTAACGGTCTCGGTGTGTTGGGCTGGGGCGTTGGCGGAATTGAAGCCGAAGCGGCGATGTTGGGGCAACCGATTTACATGCTGCTTCCTGAAGTGGTCGGATTCGAAATCGTTGGCAAGCCTTCTTCTGGAACCACGGCCACGGACCTTGTTTTGACGGCGACTGAACAACTTCGGGCCGCCGGTGTTGTGGGCAAGTTCGTCGAATTTTTTGGTGAAGGCGTCGCTAATATGAGTCTTGCTGATCGTGCGACGCTGGCCAACATGGCGCCGGAATATGGTGCGACGATGGGCTTCTTCCCGATTGACAGTGAAACGCTTGACTATCTCAGTCGAACGGGTCGAACCGATGAAGAAGTTCAACTTGTCGAAGCCTATATGAAAGAGCAGGGCATCTTCCTGAATTCCGATTCAGCTGTACCGACGTTTACGCGAACATTGAAATTGGATCTGGCTACGATCGAGCCATCATTGGCTGGGCCCAAGCGCCCGCAAGATCGAATTGCGCTATCAGAAATGAAGAAAGCGTTTAACGATTCGTTGTCAGCTCCTGTCGGATTCAAGGGATTCGGTCTTGATCAGGCGGAGCTCAACCGCACCGTCACCGTTCAGGACAACGGCCATACAACCGACCTTCAGCACGGTTCCGTTGTCATTGCGGCCATCACGAGTTGTACCAATACCAGTAATCCGTCCGTGATGATCGCGGCAGGTTTGTTGGCAAAAAAGGCGGCCGAACAGGGCTTGCAAGTTAAGTCGTACGTTAAAACCAGCCTTGCACCCGGTTCTCGCGTCGTAACTGATTACCTGGACAAATCCGGATTGACCGAGTCGCTTGAGGAACTTGGCTTCCATACGGTTGGCTACGGATGCACGTCTTGCATCGGGAATAGCGGCCCACTTCCCGAGCCGGTATCGGCCGCCATAACGGAAGGCAACCTGGTTGCCTCTTCCGTGCTCAGCGGGAACCGAAATTTCGAAGGTCGTGTTAATCCGATGACCAAGGCAAATTATCTGGCGAGTCCGCCGCTGGTCGTGGCTTATGCACTCGCCGGGACCACCGATATCGACCTGGTCACTGAGCCGCTTGGTCAGGACGAGAATGGCGAAGACGTTTACTTGAAAGACATCTGGCCCACCCAACAGGAAATCGCGGAGGTCATCGAGTCAACGATGTCGGCGGAAATGTTCAATAACCAATATTCCAATGCTTTCGACTCGAATCCAACCTGGAACGAAATCAAAGTCGGAGAGGGCGATTTGTACGATTGGAATGAGAAGAGCACCTATATTCAAGAACCTCCATTCCTGGTTGGGCTAACCAAAGAAGTTCAACCCATTCAGGCGATTATGAATGCCCGCTGTCTGGCGTTGCTGGGCGATTCAGTCACAACGGACCACATCTCCCCTGCGGGAGCGATCGCCAAAGACAGTCCTGCCGGACGGTATTTGCAAGAGCAAAATGTCGAACCTCGATCGTTCAACAGTTACGGTTCGCGCCGCGGCAACGATCGAGTCATGCATCGAGGTACGTTCGCAAATATCCGCATTCGAAATCAATTGGCACCGGGAACTGAAGGCGGATGGACCCGTCATATGCCCTCCGGAGATCAGATGACGATTTACGATGCGGCAGTTCGATATCAGGAGGAATCGATTCCGTTGGTAGTCTTGGCCGGAAAAGAGTATGGTACGGGAAGTAGTCGTGACTGGGCCGCCAAAGGAACCATGCTGCTTGGCGTTAAAGCGGTTATCGCCGCCAGCTACGAAAGAATCCATCGTAGCAACCTCGTGGGGATGGGCGTCTTACCACTAGAATTTGCCAACAACCAATCATGGGAATCACTCGGACTGGACGGCTCGGAAGTTTTCGACATCGCCGATCTAGCTAATGATTTGCAACCGCGATCGGTATTGAAGGTTGTCGCTACAAAAACCACCGGCGAAAAAATTGCATTCGATACTAACGTTCGAATCGATACGCCCGTTGAGATGGACTACTATCGTAATGGCGGTATTTTACAAACCGTACTTCGAAATCTATTGTAAGTCGTACTCTTAGGCCCAAAAGGTCGGGCTCATATAGGATCGCTCCGTTGGAGCATTACGTAAAAATTCTAACGTAAGCGGGATCAAGCTAGCGCCCAAGGCTTATCCTCCTAAGCAAGCCGCGAAATCAAACGCCAAATAAAAAGCCCAAAAATTGGCGCTGTCTGGCTAGGTTCGACGTGGCCGAAGGGATCTCTTGTAGGTTAACGAAAGGTCCATCACATCGCTCCACGCGGTTCAGGATGATTAGGCGGTGCGGTGAACCTGCACAAACCCTTTAACCGGAAGGACTCCATCACCGTCGCCAAGACTTAATTGACATTTGTTGGCTAAACAATGAAGATAGAGTTGCCAGTCGACCCTGCGAAAAAAGGTCGGTCGAAACGAGCTCTTCGTTCTCTTTATTCATTGAACTTCATGACACAATCTGACGCCTCCTTATCGAATGCTGAACGTGAATTGGATCACGACGAAGACACCGTCAGTCTAGCCGAGAACGAAGCTCTCGTTTCCGAAGCGGATATCGAAATCGCATTGGACAATGAAGTGGTCGAAGAGCATGACTTCGATCACGACGACGATGAGGCCGAGGGAACAGCGGACGGAAACAAAATAAAACGGCGCTTTTATCAGTTACATTGTTTTCACTGCAATCGAAAAGAAACCTTCTACAACGCTTATCGAGGGTATTGGATTCATTCGTTTTTTTTGGGATTTACGTTCGGCCTTGCCAACATTATTGGCCCGTTCAAATGTAAATGTTGCGGTCACAGGCGATTGATGCAGGCCGACTTTCTCAATCCCAAGATGTGGTTCCGAAAAATTGAAGTGGATTCCACACGGAATAAGCGGTCTCAATGATCGTTGTCAATGAGACGGAAACGCGTTCGTTTTCAGGTTGCAGGATTGCTAACCCACCCGCGTTTCTTGGGTCCTGCAACTACCAAAGTGTCAATCAAGATTCAAATGACCGTTATGCCTGGCTGTTCAATTCCGTCAAAGCATTGTTGATCGTCATCAGCTGCTCTTTCAGCTGAACCAATCCGGTTCGCTCACGTTCGACGACTTCTTGTTTTGCTCTGCCGACGAAGTTTTCGTTGGAAAGTTTGTTTTCCTTGCCGATTATTTGTTTTTCAACATTCGCCTTTTCTTTTTCGAGACGTTTAATTTCGGCACCGATATCGATCAGTCCGGTCAAGTCGACGTAGACTTCCATGTCGGTCAAGACGACCGTCGCGTTTGTTTTGGGTGGTGTTATTGCTGTGCCAAGGCCCGTCAGTTCTGCAGCCGCCATGGAACCAAAATAACCTGCCATCGGGCCAAGTAATTCCTTCGTGGCAGCGTCACAACGAATCGAAAAGTTAACCTGTTTTCGTGGCGCAATGTTCTGGCGAGCACGAATTTCCCGCAACGCGCCGAGAACGGATTGGAACTTGTTGAACTGGGATTCGATCTCAGCGTTTTGCCAGTTGGCGTCCAACTGCGGCCAGTTCGCTGTGATCAAACACTGGTTGGCTGTTTCAACCTCCAGCAAACCTCGGTCCGGCGCGAACTGGGCCAGCTGTTGCCAGATTTCCTCGGTCACGAATGGGATCGTCGGATGTAACAATCGCATCAAAGTGTCGAGGGAAAACGCCAGCATCCGCTGTGCATGAGCTCGACTGTTTTCATCAGCAAAACGATCCTTCAACATTTCCAAGTAGAAACTGCAGAAATCATCCCAGGCAAAGTCATACAGTTCGCGAGTCGCTTCAGCGTATTTGAAATTCTCGAGTCGATCGGTGACTCTCCCGGCGACGGTTGCGAGGCGGCTGAGAATCCAACGGTCCTCGGTGGTCAAATCGGCCTCTTTGATCGGCGCTGCAGTGTAGTCTTCAAGATTCATCAATGCGAATCTCGAAGCATTCCAAAGCTTGTTAACAAAATTGCGAGCCGTCTCAAATTTTTCGCTTACAACCAGGCCTCGCGGAAGCGCTACATCTTTCTCGGCTTGAGCCCATTGAGTGGAAAACTCTTTCTCGCATTTGGGGCATTTAATCTTGGGTAACTCTCGATTCTTTTTCGTCTGGTCAATCAGAGCTTCACAGTTTGGACACTCGAATTGAGTCGCCAACCGAACGTCCTGAGTTTCCGTTGTCAGATGAGCCATCCCGAATCGTAGCGCGTCAGCTCCAAATTTGTCGATGACATCCAGCGGGTCAATGCCGTTCCCTTTCGACTTGGACATCGTTTCGCCATAGCCGTCGAGGATCTTGGGATGAATGAAGACATCATTAAACGGGACCTGGTTGAGATTATTCAGCCCCATCAAGACCATCCGCGCGACCCACAACGTGATAATGTCGCGACTTGTGATCAAGGTGCTCGTCGGGTAGAAATATTTGAGTTCTGGAGTTTGCTCGGGCCATCCTAGCGTTGAGTGTGGCCACAGAGCCGAACTGAACCACGTGTCGAGAACGTCTTCTTCACGAACCATGCCGATGGCCGTTAAACGTTCTTCCAGGTCATCACCCTCGTCTTGAATACAAACGTGAATCGTGGCCAGGGGCAGCCCGAGTTTCTTTCGCTTCTCTTCATCTCGTTCGCTCGACGGCTCGAGCTGGATTGAGGCTTTCCCAATATCGTAGCCCTCGATCGCTTTGATCTCGGCAACCTTTTGTTCGCATTGTTGAGTCGTTTCGCAAGGCATCGACCAAACCGGGATTTGGTGTCCCCACCATAACTGTCGTGAAACAGGCCAGTCGCGTTTTTCGCCCAGCCAATCAAGATATCCGCGCTCATAACGGTCCGGATGAATTTTGACGCGACCGTCGATAACTGCGTCCATCGCCGACTGCGCAAGTTCCTCCATCCGAACAAACCACTGATCGGCAAGGTACGGCTCGATTGGCGTCTTGCTTCGATCGGAGTGGGGCAACTCGATGTCTCGATCCTCAACTTCGCCGAGCAACCCCAGCGCGTCGAGGTCTTCAACGACCTTGGACCGAGCTTGTTTCAAAGTAAGTCCGGCGTACTTACCCGTTTCAATATTCAACGTCGCATCCGGATTCAGAATGTTGATCATTGGCAGATCACAGCGCTTTGCGACCTCGTAGTCATTCGCGTCGTGTGCCGGGGTAATCTTGACGCACCCCGATCCGAGGTCCGGCTTGGCCCAAAAATCGGTGACGATTGGAATCTCACGATTCATTAGCGGAAGCATCACTTTGCGTCCATCGTCAGCCATGTCACGCAGAATTTCAAACGCAGCCAACATGGTTTTGCGGCGTTCTTCGAGTGCATCGATTTGCGCTTGCACCGATTCCTTTTCAGATTCGATACATTTGGAAAGTTTTTCCTTGAGTTCTTTGGCAACCTTGGACAACGCGCCTGCCGGATCAGGATGAACAGCGACCGCCGTGTCGCCCAACATGGTTTCGGGTCGCGTCGTGGCAACTTGAACGTGAGTCGGTTCACCCGGCTTGGGATCGACGACCGGATACTTGAAATGCCAGAAGTTTCCTTTGACAAGTTTGGAAAAGACCTCGTCATCGCTGACGGCAGTTTGCAAAAATGAATCCCAGTTGACCAGACGCTTGCCGCGATAAATTAGCTGCTTTTTGAACAGATCAAAAAACGTGTGACGCACGGCTCGCGCGCAGATCTCATCGAACGTAAACCGAATTCGCTCCCAGTCACAACTGCAGCCCATTTGTTGCAGTTGGCCCAAAATTCGAGCCTCATATTGCTCTTTCCAGACCCAAATTCGTTCGACCAGTTTTTCCCGCCCGAGATCGTGACGAGTCATGTTTTCTTCTTCTTTGAGGCGTCGTTCGACAACGGCTTGAGTCGCGATGCCCGCATGGTCGGTACCCGGAAGCCACAGCGTATTGAAGCCTTGCATGCGCTTCAAACGGATAAGAATGTCTTGCAGAGTGTTATTGAGAGCGTGCCCCAGGTGCAATGCGCCTGTGACATTCGGTGGCGGGATTACGATCGTAAAATGCTGGCGTGACGGATCCGGTTCCGCATGAAACAGGCCCTTATCATTCCACATCTTATAGATTCGAGGTTGGGCCGTCGAAAAATCAAATCGGCTTGGAATCGTTTCCGCCTTGGTAGTCATCTGGAGCGGTCCTGAATGAGTATTGCTTTAATCGTCGAACTAAGTTTATAGGAAATAAAACGACTGGACCCAACCGCGCCCTGGCGGTCAAGGACACCTTTTTTGCCTTTTTAGGATGGAAATCGGTAACGGTTGCAGCAGCAGCTTGTTGGCCAGACAGCTCAACTGCCAAATAGGTTCGAGAATTTGGTCGCTCGCCAAGAGAAAGAGCTGTCGCGTAATTGGGAGAGGTTCTTTTTCGCTGCCGGGAATAAGAGGACAACGCCACTTTCAATGAGCGGCAAGGCGCTGGACGCCGGTTTTTCTTCATCGAACCGGCGGCAAGCGCCTTGCCGCTCACAGCTGCGTGAAACATCGTGTTTTTCAGTGCAAGAGACCGAATATGGCGCTGTCCCTCTAAAGCCATTCTCGGAATGAAATTTCGCTGGTTGCTTGCTCAATTGCGCAGGAGCCAGTCGCAAATCGGACGGTTATGGTCCACACGATCCACGACCTTCCGTCGGCTTCTTGCGTGTAATTGTGAAATCGCCGAAGATGATGCCCTGTAGGATCTCGGGATTATCAGAACTATCGATGCGTCGAGAAAACGGACACGATTGTTTGAACGTCCAAGGAATAATCAGGGGCTCGAAATGCCGAAGTGGTGCGATGCAACAATTGTTGACAAGAAAATATGGACGGAAGGGCTGTTCACCATTTCAATCACGGCCAACGATGTCAACGAATTTGAACCCGGTCAGTTTTTGCAGTTGGGGGTCGAAGACGGCGACGCACTGATTAACAGGCCCTATTCCGTCGCTTCACCGACGGGTGACGTACTGGAATTTTTTATCGTCCTTGTTGAAGATGGCCAGCTCACTCCTCGACTTTGGAAGTTGGAGGTTGGCGACACGCTGAAAGTGTCACAGCGGGCTGCGGGCAGCTTTACTTTGAAGAAATCACCGGCCGCCGAATGTCTTTGGCTGGTTTCCACCGGAACAGGATTGGCACCCTATATTGCGATGCTGCGAACCGCTGAACCCTGGGAAAAGTATCAAAAGATCATCGTGGTTCACGGAGTTCGCTTTGCGGCCGATCTTGGATATACCGATGAGTTAAAGGAATTCGAAAAGAAGTACCCCGAGCGGTTTACGTTGATCCAGGCATTGACGAGGGAATCGACTGACGGCCTGCTCAAAGGCCGCATCCCGGCGCTGTTGGAGTCGGGCGAACTCGAAAGCGTTAGCGGTTGTCAGTTGCGTGATGACAACTCAGCCGTGCTTCTGTGTGGCAATCCAGCTATGCTCGACGATATGGAAGAAAAACTGGGGACTCGAGGACTAAAGCGTCATCGTAAAAAATCGCCGGGCCAAATTGTGCTGGAACGATATTGGTAAAACATCGTCGGATTGGCTTCAATCAAATGGCACTCGTTTCGCGGCCGAAAGACGACCTTCTCCCGACGACACGGGAGAGGGGAATTGCGTTTTCTCCCAAACTAATCAACCCTGGCATCTCCGCTGACGCGGCCGACAGACAGCCGCTTTGTTTCGACATTCCCAAAAATATGTAAACGGTGCGGTCCATTGTCGTCTAACGGGCAAACGTTATCCTAAGACTTGAATAATCTCTCGTTTCAGAAGTTGAGGAATTCTGTGTCACTGATAGCTGGATTTGAACATATTGTTCGAGAAAATGAGCCATTGGCCCCCTTTACCCGTCTGAATCTCGGCGGAGTCGCGGAGTTTTTCGCGGAACCAACTAACTTGGAAGAATTGGTCGGCCTTGTAAAATCGTTTTCTGCTGAAAAGTTGCCAATTCGATTGATTGGCGGTGGTTCGAATATCCTGGTTCGAGATGAAGGCGTGCCGGGGCTCGTTTTGCATCTGGCGGCCCCGGAATTTGTAAAAATCGAAGTTGACGACGACCAGATTATTGCAGGCGGTGGAGCAAGGATGTCTCACTTTGTTGCCACTGCAGTTCGCGAGGGACTGAGCGGACCAGAACAACTGGTTGGTATCCCGGGAACGGTTGGAGGTGCATTGCACAGCAATACAGGAGCGCTTGGCGTTGGTGTCGGGAACTGGTTGCAATCGGCCGATGTCTTAACGAGGGCCGGCGAAATAACAACCCGTGGCCGGGATTCGCTGACGTTTTCGTACCATAAAAGCAGTTTGAACGAACTCGTAATCATCAGCGCTAAGTTTCAGTTTGATCGCGAAGACTCAAAGGTTTTGACTCGACGCATGCAAAAGCTCTGGATATCGCGTCGCGCAGCCCAGCCGCTATCGGATCAATTTGCAGCGTATATTTTCAAAGATCATGGCGGCGAAACCGCCAGTGAGTTGATTGACGACGCAGGATTGAAGGGAACCCAGGTCGGCCATGTCGAAATCTCCGACCGCGATCCAAATGTGTTTATCGCTCATCCTGGCTCCACAAGTGGTGATCTGCTGCGCTTAATGGATTTAGTCAAAACCCAGGTCGCCGAACGGCTGTCGGTTGAACTTGAACCGGCCATTCAGATTTGGTAAGTCCATAAACTTTGACGATTATGCTTGAAATGCATTTCATTCTTCGGTCCAAAAGGCAGTTTTTGCGTGTCCAGCGATGGTGATCAAAGATTTTCGCTAAAAGCCTCGATTTCTAGAGAGAAGACTTTCTCGAATCGAGGCATTAATAAGACATGGCGAACAAAAATCAGCGCGATCGAAGAACTGGAATGTCAATCCGGTCCATTTTGATGCATCCGGCCACGCTGTTTCTGTTTACCACCTTGGTCGTGGTTGTTAGTGCAATTTCGATGTGGAATCGCTACCGGGATAAGATCGTGGAAGTCGCAGAGTTTCAACTTACGGAAGAATCGATTCAGCTAAGGACTCCCCCGCCACAGTGGACAAAGTCTAATTTGAAAACGATGTTATTGGACCAATATCAAAAGCCATCGACTTTGGATCCAAGTCTCGTTGCAAACACGGCCGATTTTATTCGTTCGATTGGCTGGGTTGAAAAAATCAATGAAATCCGAAAGTCGAAATCCGCACTGAAAATCGATCTGACCTACCGACATCCGGTAGCCATGGTCAAGATCAACGACACTCAACTGCTTCCGGTTGATCGCCAGGGCGTGATTCTTGACGGTGAATTGATCCGGGCAGTAGACGACGCTCAGCTCTTAAGGATATCGATGTTTCGCCCCATCAGTCCAAATGCTTCCTTATACACCTGGCAACAATGGCCCGATCAACGCGTGCAAGAGGCGGCTTCGATCGGATACGTCCTCGCCGATCATTGGAAGCAGTTAGGTCTGCTCCGAATCGTCACGTTTCAACTCCCGGGTGACCGGGCAGAACGACAAGATTTTCAGCTGTGGACACATGGACAAATCGATCCCAATGATGTGGACAATCGACCCTATGCCGCCAAGGTCATCTGGGGCAATGCGCCGGGTTGCGAATCACAGGATGAAGCCAGTGCCACGGCGAAAATCCAGGCCATCGATAACTTCATCGTTCAGCGAGGACCGCTCTTGGACTCAATTCCGAATGGCAAATTGCTTGATGTCCGGACAGGTACGCCGATCTTGACCTCTCAGGCCCGGACCGCAGATCAAGTACGCCTTTTCTCAAATATACGCTGACATGGCTGGGGAACAAAAGCCCACTTTAGCGTAACCATGTCCGTGCGACACCCGAAATTCGCTGAAGGAGATTTCGCAAGCTAACAGTTTGATCCAAATTATAGCTAAGTCTAGTTAGCGCGAAATTTTATCGTTGGCGGGTGTTCGTCAGAAAGTTTATCCACTTTCGGGAGAGCGGATGACTCATCGAGTTTGTGTTTCAATTCTTCGCGTACAACCGCCAACTCCGTTGGTGCTTCGATGCCAATACGAACCCCACCGCCGGTGATACGAACGACAGTTACTGAGATGTTTTCTCCGATCCAGATTCGCTCGCCTACCTTGCGACTAAGGACTAGCATGATCGTCTTCCTTGGATAAACGCCCTCCTCAACCCGGTGTCCAAATCGCGATTGCTATTCACGCAAACAATCTTTCAACTCAAACAAATTACAAAACATGGGGGTTGAAAAGCTTTCAACTAAATGAGCCTATCTTCGCTTTTACAAATAAGCAAGCATATAAACATTCCAGAGGACGTCAAATTCGGTTGCGATGGCAATTTGGGCTTGCCGAGATTGCCCTGTTTGCCTATTTGGCTGCGTTTGACTGCAATACTGTTCTGAGTCCATTTCTTACTCCTCTGATGGCCCATTCATTTTCGATCTGAGCGAAGAGAATGTCATTTACTTTCGTTTCTGTCTTGACGACAACGTAGGCAAGTTTTGTCCCAGACATAGATCAGAAACGTCCGAATGGGACAGTCTGGGCGAGGGAATTTTGGGCATCGTGAGGATCTCCTTCATTTTGGCGTGAGATGTTCCCTCGAAAGAACTGGCCAAACGGGGGACGAGATGAAATCGCGAAAAATGAAAAACAACCGGGTCGGTCTTCTTCGATTCGATTCAAGCCGCGCGATCCATGTAATCAGGCGTGAAGCTGGCGATTAGTTCTTTGGCGAGTGCCCGGCCATCAGACTGATCATCGATGCCGATCATCAACAGCTTTTCCCGCAATTCGGCATTGGCAACGGTCACGTAGGCGGTCTCAAACATGGAGCCTTCTTCGATCTTACCCTCAAACATCTCGGTCCAGTATTTTGGGCCGAATGGAACTTGATCGCACGCAGGCGCAACCGCTGCGATACGGTCGTCGTCGCAATAAAGCAATGCCATCAACATATGGAATCCTCCAAAAAATCTTCCTGTTGGTAACCAGTCGCCAACGCAATGTTCACCTATCCGATCTTAGCTGATTCTTGACTTTTATTGATAGATGAACCGACCGGATTTGATTAACCTGCTCGAATCATATTCATCTTACTGGTAACAAGTCCAATCCTTGATTAAAACAAATAGCCGGTGCTAGCACGATTTGCGGGTTGATGATGCCGAGAAAACTTATATTCAATTTTGATGGTGAAACCCTTTCGTTTGAGATGAACAAAGTCGATCGAAGTCGCCTATACGGCTTCAAAGATCTTGAGGTTCTCGATGAAAACGGTGAAGTTTGCGAATTGGCCACGCTGGCTGATGATGGCAAAACGCTGATTGGCAAAGGCGGAACTGGAATTGGGTATCTGACGGCGGATGGTAACTGGTCGAACAAGGAGGAACTCAAGCCAGTCAACGTAGAAGGTGACCCAATTGAGCCTGTGGCTTCTTCCTTTGCAGCGCCGATCGAACTAAAAACTGAAACTACAATTCACGACTATTTGAATCACAATATTCGCTTGGTCTATGTGTTAACCGTGACTGGTGACGCGGAGAGACTCCGTAAGAACCTCAAAGACGGCGCAATCTATTGCTTCGATTACAGCTACCGAGGCGGGCTGGTCGCGGATCATGGATTCTTGTTGATGAACGAGTCCGAAGAAATTTTCTTTCTCGTCGGAGAGTCTACCAATGTCGATTACGTCGGACTACAGCAAACAGCCGCCGTGACATCAGTCGAAGGTGAAGATGATGAAGCTGCCGAAAGCCTGATGGATTTTGGCATGATCTAATCTCCGTAGCGGAAGTCGTGAGAATTCAAAACCAGACAACTTTGGCACTGAAGTCATGGATTTCGGTGCCAAGACAATCTGCCAAAATACCAACATGCCAGAAATTAACATCTGTAATAGCGCGGGACGTGATGCGACCGTAAGTATGGAAACAGTGGCGACGCCACTGCGTGTTCGTTGGTTGGACAACAACGGACGGCAGGCCCATAGTGTGCGTGTTCTTAAAGCAACGATTGACCAAGATCTTGATTCTCTGATCAAGCAGAACAATGGAATTGAATATGTCGGTCAGGCATTGATTGATGGTGACCCGGAAATCGATTTCGAGTCGGTGGGTACTTTTTTGACGGCGACATCTCGCGTTTACATCGACGCAAAACGCGAATTGGTTCATCGAATCAACCTATTCGAGATTATTCGTAACCCAGACGGAAGCGAACGCGAAAAACGACCAAGAGAGGTGCCACCGCAAAATGTAACGGGAGAAATACCTTTGCGTTGGTCGGGCATATTTGTCAAACGGCGGGACGTTATTCGAAAATTCTTGTTCGCGAACAAACTTCAATTGATGCATATCAATGGACTTACATACGACTTCCTTTTCGGAATTGCAAAGGACTTGGAGGACAGGGACAGCATGATGCTTCTCGGTGCTGGACCCAAGAATAACCAACCCTTGATCTTGCGGCGCGGAAACGTTCCTTACCGGGGGTTTCTGGAAGGCCGAACGCGCGGCGACAAGTACATTTTGCTGTTGCACTTGTCAAACCTGGAAATGAAATCGCCTACATCCGAATCCACGGAGGCGGGTGAATAGATGGCCCATCCGCTGATCGAAAAATCGCTTGTTGAAATCAAACTCGGTGAGTATGGCGTTGCTGCTGCGACCGCGTTGAAAAATGCGGCATGGGTGCCGCAAGTTCAAAACTACAAACGGCAAATTGCGTCGCGGATGTTTCCCCTCGGAAAAGAGGACATCAGTCGTAAAGTCCCGGATGCCGAGTATCTCGTCAGTCGGAAGATTGACGGCGAGTTTACGGCACTGATCTATGAGGAGGGCGAAGTGATTTCCGCAAATCCGGGCGGAACCGTTCGCCTCGGTCTGCCTTGGCAACTCGAAGCCAAAAATCAAATGGATGCGGCGGGAATCGAACAAGCGATGATCGCAGGTGAATTATACGTCACCAACAAAGAAAACCGCCGACCGCGTGTGCATGACGTCGTGAGTGTCGTCAGGCAACCAAAGTCGCAGGCTGATTTGAAGCGGATCCGGTTCGCCGTTTTCGACCTGATTCAGATCGACGGTGAATTACTTGAGCAACCCTACAGTGAAAACTGGAAGAGAATCGAGTCGATCTTCGGCGGCGGCAAAATGGTTCAGCCGGTTGAAACAGTGCGACTCAAGGGCCATGGAGAAATTGAGCGACAATTCGAAAAATGGGTGGAAGACGAGGGTGCCGAAGGGATCGTTATCCGAAGTGACTCGGCCGGAAACTTCAAAGCCAAACCGCGACACACGCTCGATGCAGTCGTAATTGGTTTCACCGAATCGACGGATGACCGGCAAGGTATGTTGCACGATTTGCTGCTGGGGTTGGCTCGGAGAGATGGCTCGATCCATGTTCTTGGTCGAGTTGGTGGAGGATTCTCCGACGAAGAGAGACGCGCCATGCTGAGCGATCTCAATGACATGGTGGTTGAAAGCGAATACGCCGAAGTCAACTCGGACCATGTCGCTTATCAGATGGTCGCACCCAAGTGGGTCCTGGAGATCAGCTGTCTTGATCTCATCGCACAAAATACGCGGGGCGGACCCGTTAATCGAATGGTCCTGAAGTGGGACAAAGGCGAAAACCGTTACACCGTTGTACGAAGAATGCCACTCGTCAGCGTGATCTCGCCTCAATTCATCCGCATACGGGATGACAAGACGCTCGATCCGACAGATGTTCGCATCAGTCAGGTAACCGATCTGGTCCCGGTTGCGATGGCCAACGTCGATACGGGAGAAATGAAACTTCCCAAAAGTGAAATTCTTCAGCGCGAAGTCTATACAAAACAGCTGCGCGGGGAAACGATGGTCCGTAAGTTTCTGTTGTGGAAGACCAACAAACAAAACGAGAGTGACGAGTACCCTGGCTACGTCGTTTATTATACTGATTTCAGCCCATCGCGGAAAACTCCGCTGACGCGTGAAATTCGTGTTACCAATTCGGAGACGCAAAGCATTGCGTTATTCCGCGGTTTCAAAGAAGACTTCATCAAACAGGGTTGGGAAGTACATTCAAAATCTGGTTCGATGGTTGCTGACATCGAATCGAAAATAGCCGCCTCTGCAACATCAGATTCCGCCGAATCATCGTCAACAAAACCCAAGAAGAAAAAATCACCGAAAAAGAAGGTTGCGACTAAGAAAGCGGCGAAAAAAAAAGTTGCGGCCAGGAAGACTCCAGCCAAAAAGGCTGTCGCAAAAAAAGCACCCACGAAAAAAGCACCACAGAGCGCTAAGAAATCAAAGAAAACCAAGTAAATGCCAAGGAACTGCAAGAAACCTACGCTTGACTCTACGAGCGATTATTCGTCTCCCGCTTCGGCTTTTGTTTCGACAGGGCGATCCTGCTCAAGTACCACGATTTTTTTTTGTCCGTCGACGCTTGAATTCTCCGATTGAGAAATTCCCGGTTCGACGGATGCAGGTGGGGTCGGTCGGACCGGTGTGGCACGCTTGGCCTGGTCCACGGTTAGTCCCATGAAAGCAACCAAGGCTAACACGACTAAAAGAC
>JAHEJI010000257.1 GCA_024638965.1 Planctomycetaceae bacterium | reverse complement strand
AACTCAACCTCGATCCGATGGTGTCTAGCGGCAAGCACACAACGGTGATGAAAACGGAAGGCCTCAAGAAGGCGCTCGACAAGTACAAGTTTGACGCCGCGTTTGGAGGCGCTCGGCGAGATGAAGAAAAGTCGCGCGCCAAAGAGCGCGTGTATTCGTTCCGAGATCAGAACCATCGTTGGGATCCCAAAAACCAGCGACCCGAACTTTGGAACCTTTACAACGCACGAGTCAACAAAGGCGAGAGCATTCGTGTGTTCCCGATTTCTAACTGGACTGAACTCGATGTTTGGCAATATATCCACTTGGAGAAAATTCCGATTGTGCCGTTGTATTTCGCCGCCCCGCGTCCCGTTGTCAAGCGCGACGGAATCTTGATCATGGTTGACGACGAGCGACTAAAAATGCTTCCTGGTGAAAAGGCAATCGAGAAGGTTGTTCGGTTCCGGACGCTTGGCTGTTATCCGCTCACAGGAGCGGTCGAGTCGACTGCTGTGACACTTCCCGAGATCATTCAGGAGATGTTGTTAGCAACCACGTCCGAGCGTCAAGGTCGCGTGATCGACAACGACGACGAGGGCAACATGCAACAAAAGAAAGAAGAAGGGTATTTTTGAATTCGGAGGTCGGAGGTCGGAAATCGGAACTATTTTCTGACCTCGAATTCCCAACCAACGTCGACCTCGAATGCTGTTTGCTAAATTTGCCGCAATTTCTGGTTCACCAGGATTGCTTTCCGAATTCCGATTTCCAATTCCCATTTGAATTATGTCTCATCAATCTGATTTGATCGCTACCGACATTGACGCTTATCTTGCCCAGCATGAACGCAAAGAACTCATGCGGTTTTTGACGTGCGGTAGTGTCGACGACGGAAAAAGCACGCTGATCGGCCGGTTGCTTTACGATTCCAAGATGATTTACGAAGATCAACTTGCGAAAATCGAGCAGGATTCGATAACGCAAGGAACGACCGGTGGAAATTTCGATCCTGCACTACTTACCGACGGTTTGAAAGAAGAACGCGAACAGGGCATTACGATTGATGTGGCTTATCGATATTTTTCGACCGCCAAAAGAAAGTTCATCATCGCGGACACGCCTGGTCACGTTCAATACACCCGCAATATGGCGACCGGAGCCTCGACGGCCGATCTTGCGATCATCTTAATCGATGCACGCAAAGGCGTTTTGGAACAGACCAAGAGACATAGTTTCATCGCTTCACTGCTTGGGATCAAACACATTCTGGTGGCAATTAACAAGATGGACCTCGTCGATTTCGATGAGCAAATCTATAACGATATTCGTCAGGACTACCGCGACTTCGCTGCTCGATTGGATATACCCGACCTGCACTTCATTCCGATTTCGGCTCTCAACGGGGACAACGTTGTGGACCGAAGTGAAAATACGCCGTGGTACGACGGACACACCTTGATGAACTTTCTGGAAACGGTCTACATCGGTTCCGATCGCAACCTGGAGGATTTCCGTTTTCCTGTTCAGAACGTCGTCAGGCCCAATCTCGATTTCCGTGGATTCGCTGGAACGATCGCATCGGGAATCATTCGAGTTGGCGACGAAATACTGTCACTTCCATCGCGCAAGACGAGCAAAGTGAAAGAGATCGTCACGTTTGACGGCAATCTTCAGGAAGCGTTCGCGCCGTTGTCGGTCACTCTCACGCTCGAAGACGAAATCGACATCAGTCGCGGTGATATGATCGTTCGTCCCGGCAATGTTCCGAAACTGGCGCAAAAATTCGATGCGATGATCGTCTGGATGTCAGAGAATCCGATGATTCCCGGTAACCAATACCTGTTCAAGCAAACGACCAGAATGGTCTCCGGATCGTTCAATACGCTTCGTTATCAAGTCGACGTTAACACGATGCATCGCTTGCCATCGCCGACGCTAGAACTGAATCAGATTGGTCGAGTCAACATTTCACTCAACCAGGCAATTGCTTTTGATCGCTATAATCGAAACAAGGGCACTGGCGCGTTTATTGTGATCGACCGAATCACCAATGTGACCGTTGCGGCGGGCATGATTCTTGATCGTCGCACAAGTGAAAACAGGGGCGATCACTGGGATGACGATCCTGCCAGCGAAACATTCACTTCGCAGCTGAGTGCGGTCACGGCAGAAGAGCGAATGGCCCGTTACGGCCAACGACCCGTCTCGATCCTGATCACGGGTTTGCCTGGGTCAGGCAAATCAACTACCGCGAATGGCGTTGAGCGGGCCCTTTTTGACAGAGGCCGCAGCGCGATGGTGATCGACGGTCAAAATATGCGATTGGGCCTCAGCCGCGATCTCGGGTTTTCCCGGGAGGATCGGTCTGAAAATTTGAGGCGTACGGCAGAAGTTGCTCGTTTTATGAACAAATCAGGTTTGATATGCTTATTGGCACTCGTTTCGCCGAATGACGAATCTCGAAAAAAAGCCGCTGACGTGATTACCGATGGCGAAGGCCAGTTTTTGCTGGTTCATCTCGACGCGCCGGCTGTAGTTTGTGCAAAAAGAAACTTGTCGGCCCGGGGAGACGAAATTGAAGAATCGATGCCCAACTATCAACCGCCCGCCGATGCCGATCTTGTGCTGCAAACGGACGAACTCAGCGCCGTTGAGTGCGTTGAAAAAGTAATCGAATTGTTAGAAAACAGGAAATACATTCAATAAGGCAGATCCGACTCGCGTTAGTTGTTCTGCTTCACCGCACGGCGAGAGTGCTTTGCTCACTGTTAATCATCCACCGTTTCGCCCGTTGCCACTGCTCGCCGGTGGCCATCCGCAGACGCTTGCCGCCTTTTTTGCGCAAGGCAAAATGGCGGATTACCGCGCGGTGCAGCGAATCGTGCCGTTATCAGACGGCGATCGGCTGGTCGTACATGACGATGAACCGTCCAGCTGGATCACGGGTGATCGAATTGCGATTCTGTTCCACGGCTTGTGTGGCTGTCATGGATCGCCCTACATGCGACGAACATCGGACAAGCTGCATCGCAACGGGATTCGCACGTTTCGCGTCGATATGCGTGGATTTGGCTCAAGCACTTTGATTTCACGTTCCCATTTACACGCCGGATGCAGTCAAGATGTAAAGTCTGTTGTGGAGTTTGTTCATCGACTGAGCCCGCTTTCGAAAATCTCCCTGGTCGGTTTTTCGCTCGGCGGAAACGTTGTACTCAAGGCCCTTGGCGAATGGAGGGAGAATTTTCACCGGCAAGTCGATTCGGCAATTGTTGTATCGCCTCCAATCGATTTGGCCCTGGGTTGTTCCAATCTCCTCCGTGGTGGTAATCGGATTTACGATCAGTACTTTATGCGCCGCTTGCGAAAAAGGTTGACTTTTCGCCGCAGTCGCGTTGCCAACTTGATCGACAACGGACTTTGCCCTATTCCCGATAAGCTCGTTCATTTCGACGACCAGTTTACCGGTCCGATCTGGGGTTACAGTGGTGCACGAGAATACTACGAAAATGCCAGTGCCGGACCGTTGATGAAAAACGTCCAGGTTCCCACTGTCCTGGTTACGGCCAAAGACGATCCGATTGTGCCAGTCGAAATGTACGACAACTTCGAAATGTCAAACTATATCGAACAGGTAACCACCAAACACGGTGGCCATCTCGGTTTCATTGGGCGCCACCCAGGTGATCCTGATCGATTTTGGCTGGACTGGCGAATCTGTCGCTGGATTACGTCGCTCAATGGCTGACTGGCGGTTCGCTTGACCATCGCTTTCTGAATTCAGGTTCTTTGCGAAGTCTTAGTTAGTAGGCAGTCAATCTTTAATCAAAATAGAGAAAATACTATCAGCATTCTTCCGCTCGTCTCCTGTTTCGGCAGGGACGACGGTTGTCGGTCGAGGCCCAAGTGCTGGCGTGGGAATTTGAGGTAATTCATTTGAGCCTTCAGGCGGTAGCCGGTCCGCCGCCGGGCCTCGTCCACCGAATTTCATTAACGGTCGATCCTTGTGCCCGAAACGCGCGCCTTCGCCATGGCCAAATTGCATCCCAAATTCAGGAGTTCCAAAACGAGCGCCTTGCCCGCCTCCGAACTGCATTCCTAAATTTTGACCTCCAAATCGAGCGCCTTGCCCGTTACCAAAATGCATACCGAATTCACGGGGGCCGAATTTGGCGCCTTGTCCACCGCCGAAATGTATTCCGTTTCGACCGCCGATCTTAAAGCCCATGCCTCCGCCCATCACGATGCCGTTGGGTCCGCCAATTTGAACGGGAGCGCGATCTTGCGCTCGAGCGTTGTTGGCAATCGAAATCAATGCGATGGCGGCGACCATTGAAATGACGTTCTTGGCAACCAGCAGTTTGACGGACATGTTGAGTTCCTTTTGGCGGTGATCAGATTACTTGGCAAAGTGGTTCTGTAAATACATAGTTGATTACCCCGTCCAGTAATCGAAGACAGCGAGTTTCTTGCAGAAAAGAATTAGTGGATTTTGCAGTCACATTTGCTGAAGGTGACGAATAGACCATACGCCTCAAAATGCGATGTTGCAAAAATGCCTCATGTCTCATGCAAACGGCGGAAGTTGGATTCTTCGTGCTTTTCTCACTTTCCAATGAACTTCCATGTTAAGCGAGTCGCCAGAGATGTCATCCTGAACCGAGTGGAGCGAGGTGAAGGATCTCTCGTTGGTCTATGTGAGATCCTTCTCTCGCTAAAGCTCCCTCAGGATGACTTGATACACCAAAACACCATCCACATCATTAATTTATGTTCATTTGCTACGTTGTCCCGCGCAGCGGAAGTGGGGCTCAAGTTGACTTGATACACCTCAATACGCCTTCCATAAATTCTATGTTCATTCTTGACGCTGTACCGCGAGCGGAATCGGAGGCTCAGAATGACTTGGGGTTTGGGCCTCAAATAAGACGTTTACCGCTCGTATTCACTGAATCGACACGTACAATCGAACATTTGGTCCCTTCAATCAAATCTTTATGTGGCAATTTTGGATAGACGTCGGCGGAACATTTACCGATTGTCTGGCAGTCTCGCCCGAGGGTGAGCAACTCCAAACAAAAGTCCTCAGTTCGGGATTATCAAAAGGCTCGATCGAAAACTGGAACGAAGACAACCGGTCGTTTTCCAGTTCGTTCCTTGTTGGAGCTGGCGGAAACGGCTTTTGGCAATCCGCGACGATTCGACTGATCGATAGCGGGGGTCAAGTCGTTCATGAATCGCAAGTTACCGCATTTGATTTTGTTTCGGGTACGATTTTTCTAGCTGACGTAGTCGCCGCAAAGTCACGGCATTCAGCTGTCAACTACGAATTGGATCATTCACTCCACGCGCCGATTCTGGCGATTCGAGAGCTTCTGGAATTGGCACCGCCTACTCCCCTGCCCGACTGCAAAATCCATTTGGGATCGACACGCGGTACGAACGCATTGTTGACGAGAACGGGTGCAGTGACCGCTTTGGTTACGACCAAGGGGTTTCGAGACCTGTTGGAGATTGGCGATCAGGCGCGACCGCATTTGTTCGAATTGGCGATCAAAAAGCCTCAACCGCTTTTTCATACATCCATTGAAATTGCCGAACGTGTTCTGGCTGACGGAACGGTTGAGCTGATACCTGACGAATCGACCGTTCGCGTACAGTTGAAACGATTGAAAGACGACGGCAACCAATCGATCGCGATCTGTCTGATGCATGGCTATCGTTTTCCTGAACACGAACAGATCGTAGGCCGGATAGCACGTGAAGTGGGGTTTGCAGATATCCGCCTGTCTTCAGACGTCGCCCCATTGATAAAAATTGTCCCTCGCGCCGAGACCACCGTTCTGGATGCCTATTTGAATCCAGTCCTTTCTTGCTACCTCGATGAAATTCAATCCA
>JAHEJI010000089.1 GCA_024638965.1 Planctomycetaceae bacterium | reverse complement strand
CGCCATCGCAAGTAAAGCTTCTTCGGGAAAACCAAGTTTACCGGAACCGATGAAGACGACTTTTTCATTCAACCCCGATTCAGCAAACTCGCGATAAACACGGCTCATTCCCATCTTGAACGGTAGTGAAACGTGGTCCGAAAAAGTCAAAGGAGCAGCACCGGTTCCGCCTTCTCCGCCGTCAATTACGATGTAGTCCACGCCGCGATCACCGGGTTCCATCAACAACACCAGGTCGCGCCAAAATTCCATCTCGCCGACCGCCGATTTGATCCCGATCGGCAGTCCGGTTAGATCCGCAAGCCTTTCGACGAAATCGAGCATCTCATCGGCACTGCTAAATTCAGGATGCGCGGCCGGGCTGAGACAAACTTGTCCACGAGGAATGCCGCGAATCTCTGCAATTTCGGGCGTTACCTTTTTTGGGGGAAGAACGCCGCCGCGACCGGGCTTCGCGCCCTGACTCAGTTTTATTTCGATTGCTTTGATGTTGAATTTCTGACACGTGTCGACAAATCGTTTTTCATCAAAACGACCGTTTGGAAGTCGCGCTCCAAAATACCCCGTTCCCAGTTGCCAAATCAAATCGCCACCATGTGCGTGATACGGAGACACGCCGCCTTCGCCTGTGTTTTGCATGCAGCCAGCGATCCTGACGCCTTTGTTTAGCGCTTCAATGGCCACCGCGCTTAACGAGCCGAAACTCATGGCGGAGATGTTAACGATTGAGCTGGGGCGAAACGCATGTTTCCTGCCGCGCGTTTCTCCGAGGATTTTGGCCGAAGGAACTCGATATTTGGGATCGTATTGTGGCTCACCGGGATGCGCGTCCGTGATTGGAAAGGTCGACTGCTTGATAATCAAATAGCTCGTCGTATTCTCCATGTCGTTGTCAGTACCGAAGCCAAAGTAATTGTTTTCATTGCCAGCCGAGCGATCGACCCAGCTTCTTTGATCGCGCGTGAATGGCCGTTCTTCATCATTGCCAGCGACAACGTACTGACGAAGTTTTGGTCCAAAATAAGTGAGAATGGTTCGGCCGTGACCAACTATTGGAAAATTTCGAAGAATCGGATCGCGAGTTTGTAATAGGTCGTGTAAAGCAAAGCAGGCGAGCAAAAACAATACGAGTCCCAGTCCAATCAACCAACCCACTTTTCTCTCCAATCAATTGATTTAAGTCTGCGAGTGTCCGTCACTAATAACACACGCTTGCAAACCAGGTAGCGGTGCGTCACCATTCTAACAGTTATCCTCCTTGGCCATACACGCGACGCAGCGTACAGCTTGTGAATTTTCTTTCTTCCAAACAGAAAAACTGGTTTGAAAAGACGTGGCCTGCGATTTTGATCGTGGGTGCATGGCTGTGGCTGTTTTGGCCGATGATGACAGGCCACACCGTCTGCGGTTTTCGCGATTCGGGCTACCTGTATTACCCGCTTTTCAAGTGGATCGATGCGCAATGGGCTGCCGGCGACATCCCGTTGTGGAATCAATACGACCAGTTTGGGATGCCAGTGGTTGCAGACGGATCGAGCAGCGTTTTCTATCCAGGCAAATTGGTTTTCTTTATGAGGTTCCTTTCCTATGAGGCACGGTACGGGATTTACCTGGCGGTTCACGTCTTGATAGCGGCGGCGAGTTGTTTTTGGTTTGCGAGGCGATTGGGGTGCGGGCAAGGCAGTGCAACTTTTGCGGCGGTAAGTTACGCGTTTGGCGGAAGTGTTTTGTTCCAAGTGTGTAATGTGATTTACCTGGTCGGAGCCGCTTGGCTGCCAGCAGCGCTCGGTTGTGTCTGGCTGATGTACAAAAAAAAATCTTTCAGCTGGGCGATCACCGGCGGATTCTTTTGTGCGCTGATCATGCTCGGTGGTGATCCGCAGCTGGTCTACAACATCGGATTGATCGGGATGGGGACGATAGCGGGCGAGTTTCTGTTGACTCGAAAGCGAAACCGCCGCTGCGGAAAACAACGCTTCATGGGGGCGTCGTGGTTGGCTACTCAGCAAGTCGGGCGGTTGACCGTCTTGGCTTTGGTTGCAGTGATCTTGTCAGCTATTCAAATCTTGCCGGCGTCTGAATGGGCCGCAACAAGCGAACGATCGCGATTTCAGCTTCCACGTAGTATCTATGAGCTCGCTATGGTCTCAAGCGAACCGTATCGAACTCCTGGAGCTGACGACAGTTGGCGAGGATTGATAAAAGCGCCAGCACCTGACACTCACCACGATCATGCATTTCAGTTCAGTCAGCCGCCATGGACGATCATAGAACTATTAGTTCCAAATTTTAGCGGACAGCCGTTTCCGAAAAATGGCCGCTGGTCCGACGCACTGCCGGGTGCCGATCGAATGTGGGTTCCTTCTTTGTATTCAGGATGCCTCGCGGCCATATTCGGTCTGATGTCGTTTCGACTTTGGGGCAAACGGCGACGCCAAGTTTGGCTATCTCGCGTTGGGTTGTTTTTTGCACTTGGTTCTTTTGGATGGTACGGGTTCGGTTGGTTGGCGGGTGAATTCTTTGATTTGTCCCCGTTGCCATTTGAATTGGGCCCTCAAACCGGCGGGGTCTACTGGCTGTTGATTGTGGTTTTTCCAAAATACATCATGTTTCGATATCCGGCCAAGCTGTTTGTAATTGCGGCACTGGCGATGTGCGTCTTGGCAGGCTTCAGTGTGAATCGGTTGAGTTTTCAATCAGCAACACCATCAAAGCTTTTGCTGAGTGTTTCGATTGGCTGTTTCGTTGCGATTTTTATGGTATTTGGATTCTCAGGAACGCTGCTGACAAAGTTTTGGGAGTCTGTCCCTCCCGACCCTTTGTTTGGACCTTTTGATAGAGCCAATGCACCGAGGGCGATTCAATATGCGCTATTCCAGGTAGTCATCATTAGCCTGTCGACGTTGTTTTTAATTCGCAATTTCCCAAATATCAGCCGCACGTTTTGTTGGTTTGTGTTGTCAGTTATCGCCATGATTGACGTGTTATTCGCGAATCATTGGATGGTGGCGAATGTCAATAGCGAGGTCTATTTGCAGGAAGTGAATCGCGTATTTTCGGAGCCGCCGCTCGTCATGCTCCCTTATCCACCGCACTGGTTAACCCAGTCGTCGCAAAATCGTTTGGACGAGATTGCACTTTGGCAACGGGAAACGCTTTTTCCAAAACACCATCTGGAAATTCCAATGTGGCACATTGAATCATTTAGCTCGATCGAAGTGGGGATACCAATCGACCATACAAGGCTGGGCGGTGTTCCGTTTACTTTCGGCGCAGGAAAAGGTTTTGGTAGACCCAATACAAACGTTGTCGAACAGCGAAATGGATACCTGAAAATTATTGCGGAAACACTAGCTTCAGATCCCAGAAGTCAATCAGACAGTGATCGAACAGTTCGTGTTTCAATCATAAATTTACCGGACTGGCGAGTAACAATTACGACACCGGACGGTGAAACCTACGACGCAATAGTATTGCCATGGGAAAACGTGTTGATCGCAGTTGGGGTCCCTCTTGGGAAATGCACGGTTGAATTAACGTATCATCCGCAAGCGTTTTATCGAGGCGCATGGATTAGCGGAATCGGTTGGATAATCCTTGTGTTACTGGCTGTTTTTCGGTGGGTCCGAAAGAGTCGTCATTAGTGACGTAAGATGTATGCTTCGATTTTTCTTGAGTACGGTTGGCCGCTTTACGCGACGTCGGTGGAGGGGTTTTCTTCTTTGGCTTCTTTTTCTCGAGGCGGATGAAAGTTGTGATAACGTCTTGAGCAGAGATCCTGAAATTCTTCGAGCGTGGCCGTCCGGTCCCCCTCGGTAGGGAACGCTTGATCCAGCAATTGATCCAGGTGTTGATTGGCCATGTTGATCAGGGGTTGGTCGCCTTTCAAATATCGCTTGACAAACTCACGATCTTCTTCGCTGACGTCAGCATCTTTTTTCGACACGTTGACGAGCACGTAAGACAGGTCGGCAAACGCTTCCGGGTACAGCCTTTCCAAGCAAATGCATGTTTCGTCAAAGCGTTCAATTGGAAAAAGATGTGCTCTGTTGGTGGCAATTGCTTTCTTGATCACGGTCATATCTTCGAAGCCCTGACCTCCGTTCAAAAAATAAATCTGGCTGTTGGTCTGTGGATCAGCGTATTGTTCGACCAATTCGGCGTTAGCAAATTCACGAAAGCTCATACGTTGAGCGATGCAATTTACTTCTTCGAAATGTCGGTGGAAAAAATAACGCGAGATAAACCGTTCCACCGGATCGCGAACGTAGCAAAGTGCGTAAACCACTGCGTGGGGATTGCCAAAGGGCAAATCCATCGAAAGTTTATGATCACTCAGACATTTGACCCACGGATGACAGCGAACAATTTCGCCGACGTCTGCCCGCGTATATTGCTTAGTTTCAAGGAGCGACTGGGAATTGTAGTAGCCTTCTCCAAAGTTTCGGTTCAGGAGTTGGCGCAGCGTTGATCCACCGGCCTTGGGAACATGAACGTGAAGCCAAACTGTACGCATTTATTTTCCGTTGATTGTCGCGTTATCGTTTGTGGAGGGAGTACCGTGCCGTTTCGTCTACTGAGTATTTTCTCATTCGAGTTGATACGCGGCAATATCTGGAACCCCGACTTTCACCAAAATCTGAACCTAATTCAGATTTGGAAATCCAAGGGAGGTTCAAACTCGCTCGGTTTCTCGCTCCTTAGTCGCAACTTGGGCTTTTCCATGATCACCGTGGTAAACGGACAAACGCTTTCCGTCAACCAAACGCTGGAGCCGACAACCGAATCGTGTCCTACCGTTGTATTTCCACCAAGAACCGTTGCGTTGGCATAAATCACGACGCGATCTTCGATCGTGGGATGGCGTTTGATGTTGCGAACAAGTTGACCCCGCTCATCTTGCGAAAAGCTGAGTGCCCCCAAGGTTACGCCCTGGTAAACCTTTACGTAGTCACCAATTTTGCAAGTTTCGCCGATAACGACGCCCGTGCCGTGGTCGATAAAAAAGTAGTTTCCAATCTGTGACCCGGGGTGGATATCGATGCCGGTTTCCCCGTGAGCCCATTCGGTCATCATGCGAGGAATCAAGGGAACATTCAGCAAATAAAGTTCGTGGGCCAGTCGATAAACCGTGACCGCCAAAAGCCCCGGATAGCACAGAATTACTTCGGCGGTGCTTTTGCACGCCGGATCACCGTCGTAAGCCGCTTGTACATCGGTCGCCAACGAATCCCGTATCGAAGGCAGTTTGGAAAGATATTCGATGGAGATCGTTTCGGGCTCAAGCTGTTTCCCCGAACCGCTATTTGGCGAATTCGAGATTTGGGTGATCATGCTGCATAATTGCAAGTTAACTTCAATCAGTTCTGCCTCCACGACGTCTTTGTTGTCGTGTGAGTTGCCTTTGGTGATTTCCGGGAAAATAATCGTCCTTAATTTTGCAATCAGTTCGACAACCGCTGCTTGTTGAATGGGGGGGCTACTTTGGATTGAATCATCCTCCAACTTGTGGGCCACGCCCTCCTCACATTCGGCTAGCCTGGCCGCGATTTCTGCAAGTTGCTGGGTTTGATGGACTTCGATACTCATGGCAGACAATGACAGATTTGATTTTGACGGAATAACATGATTCTATACGTTCGCAGTTCCTTTCAAGCGGAACAATCGCGATCGCGGCTGAATTCGGAAGAATTCAAATGGGTGCAACTCGCCTGCCCCGGGAGACGCCCTCGCGTTTACGCGGTGGGAGCTTCTAATATTTGCTAATGCTTTTAAAGCTAGGTCGAAGATGCCCCCCGCGTAAAACGCGGAGGTTTTTTGCCGATTCTATAGAGATAAGCGAGTTGCACCCAATTCAGTTGCGGCTCAAATCAATTTTCCCGAATTGATCTTCGCCAGCGTTTGACCGTCAGCAGCGGTTATGGCGTGACCGAAATTTTCATTCCGGACGGTTCGGAATTTGTCGGCAAAACGATTGACGAATCGGGGCTCCCGGAAAAAGATATTAATGTTTTGACGCTTTATCGCGATTCGATGGTGCTCCCCAACCCGCGACTAAAACGCACATTACAACTGGGGAACGATTGCTATGTTTCGGTAAACTGGAAGCGATGAAGAGCATGGTTCCTGAGAAAACGCGACGAACTCGTTCGCCGCGATTACATAAGTTAAAATCCGCGCCGTACCCCTTGTCCAAACCGTTTGTCAGCACTCCGGTGCTTCGGGCCGGTTAAACTGTGAGTCAACGATGGATCAAAACGAGAAACTCGCTCGACGCTTGAACAAAGTCGAAATTGCATTAACTCATTTGCAAAACGACTTCGAGGCTCTCAACGAAACGGTTCTTTTGTTCTCAAAACGATTCGAACAGATGCAGGCTAACGTCGAAAGGTTGACGACGCAAATCGAGCAATCAACAGAAGCGACCGAACCAGAAAGCCTTGAAGACGAAAAGCCTCCGCATTATTGAGACTAAGACAAATGCGGAATCGGGAATGGGGAAATAAGCAAAGACACTAGGCCGAACAAGCGCCGGCACCGTACCGGCAATGCGGGTGTTTACGCAGTTGGTTGCCGGAACTGCGCACGACTTGTTTTCCCGCCTACTACGACTGCGTTAACGGCCCAAAAGAAAAAGGCGAACTGAAGTTCGCCTTTAGATGGATGCTGTCGATGTTGTCGTCTTTACGACGAATATCTTTAATCGTCGTCGTCTTTGACGCTGGATTTGGCAATTAATTCCTGTTGAACATTAGGCGGCATGATGTCGTAGTGGCTGAATTCCATCGTAAAGCTGCCCAAACCACCCGTCATGCTCGAAAGCGTGCGCGAGTAAGTTGTTACTTCACGTAAAGGCACTTCGCAGTGAATGACGGAGAAATTTCCGCCAGCCGAGTCGCTACCGGCCACCCGGCCACCGCGACCGGACATGTCGCTGTAAACGTCGCCGACATTGGCTTCGGGAACTGTCACATCCAATTTGACAATCGGCTCAAGCAAACTTGGCCTGGCTTTTTCAAAGACCTGCTTGAATGCATGTTTGGCAGCCGTTTTGAACGCAGCTTCACTGGAGTCAACATCATGATGTTTACCAAAATGAACTTCTACGCAAACGTCTTGCACCGGATAACCGGCAATCACGCCGTTTGAGATTCGCTCGGCGAATCCTTTCCCGATTGCCGGCATAAAATTCCCGGGGATCACCCCGCCAACAACGGAATCAATCCAGAGAAAATTGGCTTTTTCGTTGTAGTGATGGTTCTTCATCGAATTGAAGTTCGCTTTGGTTGCGAATTCCTCAATGTTCGTATCGCGAGCGAGAGGTTGCATGCGGATGTGAACTTCACCAAACTGACCTCGGCCACCCGATTGCTTTTTATGCCGATAGCTGCCATCGGCCTTGGCCTGTATCGTTTCGCGGAAAGCGATTCGTGGTTCTTTGGTATCAACCTCCAGTTTATCGCGACGAATCAAACGCTCTTGAATCACTTTGAGATGAAGTTCACTCATGCCGGTCATAACCAGTTCCTTAGTCTGAGCATCGCGATCAAGATGAAAAGTTGGATCCTCTTCGACCACTTTATGAAGTGCTCCAGACAGTTTCGTTTCGTCGTTACGGCTTTTGGGAGTCACGGCGAGACTGACCATCGGCGTTGGAAACTGGATTTCGGGTAATTCCAGGTCGCCCAAAATCGTGCCCGTGTGCAGTTCATCCATTTTGGCGACCGCTACGATGTCACCGGGGCCCGCCGAGTCGATTGCTTCGGTTGATTCACCCTGGACTCTCAGCAACATCCCCATCTTAATCGCTTTTCGAGACGACGACGCGGCAACGGAATCATCTCGTTTGAGTTTTCCGGAATAGACTCGTATAAAATTCAGTTTTTGAACAAAAGGGTCGATGCGGGTTCGGAACGCGCGGGCCACCAGTGGTCCACTTTCGTCCGGCTTGAGTTCGACTTCCCCCGATCCATTCTGAGCTTTGCGGTGCACATCCGCCGGAGAGAGTCCGCACATGACAATCGCATCAAGCAACTCCTTGACGCCGATTTTGGATCTTGCACTACAACACAAGATTGGAATCAAGTTGCCTTCGGAGACAGCGCGCACGATCAATTTGGTTAATTCTTCTTTGGTGGGCGGGGTTCCTTCGAAATAACGCTCCATGACGTCGTCGTCGACTTCGATGATCGATTCGATGAGCGGTTCTTTAATCAGTCGCGGGTCGACGAGAGCGTCCGTCGTATCCTCAGGCACATCCAGCGTACTCATCACCCCCCTAAAATCCTGGCCTTTGCCGACCGGAACATTGAGCAACACGCATTTGGTGCCCCAAAGCTCACGAATACTGTTGACCAGTGCCGGAATGTCTGCATTTTCATCGTCACATTTGTTGATCACTATCATCCGGCCCAAGCCGGCGTTTTCGGCTTCTTTGAAAACTCGCCGAGTATTAACTTCGATTCCTGAGTGTGCGTTGACAACAATCAAAGCGGTGTCGACAGCCTGCATGGGTCCGATGACTTGCCCAATAAAGTCCGGGTAGCCGGGGGTGTCGATGACGTTGAAGTTTTTTCCGTCATGAGTGAAGTTGATCGCGGCAGCTTCGATCGAATACTTGTGCTTTTTCTCTTCTGGATCAAAGTCACAAATGCTGGTGCCATCTTCCACACTTGGGTCACCGGTTACAGTTTTGGTAACCGTCAAAAAAGCGTCTGCCAAAGTCGTCTTGCCTGACGAACCGTGGCCACAAAGAACAATATTTCGAATGGACTCAACTTTTGCCATGTTGTTGCCTTTGATTTAAAAGTTAGCTGGCTGAAACACTCGTTGCTCCTGCAATGATCGCTTGACCGAGAGTCAATCTGCCTTCATAAAGCGCGCGACCAACAATGCATCCTGCCAATTCCAAGGCCGATAAACGGGAGATGTCATCAATGGTCGTAACTCCCCCCGATGCAATTACCGGCACGTTTACGTTTTCGTTCATCTGTCCGAGAGCCTCGAGATTCGGCCCGGACAGCATTCCATCTTTTGTAATGTCTGTATAGATGATGCCTGCGATCGGAAACGCGGCCATTTCGGCAGCAAATTCCAAATCGGACACTTCAGAGGTTTCAAGCCAACCGTCGGTCGCTGCTTTCCCGTCACGAGAATCAAGACCAATCAAGATCTGTTTCGGATAACGTTGGATCGTTTCTCTGGCCCATTCAGGGTCTTTCAGCGCACGCGTACCAATCACGAGCCGGCTCACGCCAACGCTCAAAAATTGATCGATTACATCCGTGTCACGAATGCCACCACCGACCTGAATTGGGATGTCGACTTCAGCCGCGACTTTTGCAATCGCGTCAAAGTTTTGAGAAACGCCTTCACGAGCACCGTCGAGATCGACAACATGAAGGCCTGTCGCGCCTTCGCTGACCCACCGATGAGCCATATCTGCAGGGCTGTCCCCATAAACCGTTTCCTGCTTGTAGTCGCCTTGCATAAGGCGGACACATTTACCGGCACGGATATCAATGGCAGGCCAAATCTGCATCTACAATCTCACCTAAACGGTTACAAACCCCTGAAATACTCGTTTCAAATATCGCACAGCCGCCTTTGTGGTGCAAGTAGCAGAGCCTTCAACAGTAAATCAGTGGTAGCCATTACCGCGTTAAACTGTATTGATTGCAAGTGCTGGCCTGACGCCCACAGCTGGGTCGCCTGATGGTCGAGTGGGGGCAAAGGGGGTAAGGGGCCTGATCGCCCAATGCTCGATTTCCGATTCGCCACGTCGAACGGATTGCCAATCGAACTTCGTTTAGTTCTGAACGGATTGCCAACCCGGCCTCCGTCAAACTGGCCAACTTCGTCGTCGACCCATTGCTGGTACCGTCGCAGTCGATGTCTTAGAATTTTGCAAGTTACGTCATTGGGAGAAAACAAATGGACCGCTATACCATCGAGGAATTCGTTCAAAAGACAAAACAACAGGACCTGGGCCAGGGGGTATTCGAGCTTGAAACGGAACGGATGTTGGAGTTGAATCTGAACGGGACCATCTGGACAAAGATGGGATCCATGGTTTCCTATCGCGGTAGCGTTAAGTTCACTCGTGAAAGAATCATGGAACAGGGAATCGGCAACCTGTTGAAGAAGGCCGTTTCCGGCGAAGGAACACGACTGACTAAAGTCGAAGGACAAGGCAAAGTCTACTTGGCGGATAGCGGTAAGAAGATCACGATTCTGAGTCTCGCTGGCGAGTCGATTTTCGTAAACGGCAACGATCTACTCGCTTTCGAGCCGTCCATTAGATACGAAATCAAAATGATGAAAAAAATGTCATCGATGTTAGCCGGTGGCCTGTTCAACATTCGCCTCGAAGGATCCGGGATGGTTGCTTTCACAACTCACTACGATCCGATTACGCTTTTGGTGACCCCCGATAACCCCGTCGTGACAGATCCCAACGCGACCGTAGCGTGGTCCGGTACTTTGGAACCACAGATCAAAACCGATATGTCCTTTAAGACGTTTCTCGGCCGCGGCAGCGGTGAGTCAATCCAAACGGCGTTTGCAGGTAACGGGTTCGTCGTCATACAGCCTTTCGAAGAAGTCTACTTCCAGGCAGGTGGCTAAACTAGCAAATCCAATGGCTGATGCCGCCGAATCAGACTTCCACTGCATCCAGCCATCCGTGTTTATCTTCCGTCTTGCCGTCGAACAAACCAAAGAACGCATTTTGAATCGCTTCCGTCATCGGCCCCCGGCTTCCCTTCCCAACGGCGATTCGGTCTACGCTGCGGATTGGCGTTACTTCGGCGGCCGTTCCGGTTAAAAAAATCTCGTCGGCCAGGTAAAGTAGATCGCGTGGCAAAACCTCCAGGCGAAGTTCTAGTCCAAGGTCCCTAATCAAGTGAATGACCGCATCCCGTGTAATTCCTCCCAGAATCGATGCAGCCAACGGTGGTGTGTAAACGATTCCATCTTTGACAAGAAACAGGTTTTCAGCTGAACCCTCGCTGATCATCCCTCCCGCTGTAACCGCAATTCCTTCGACATATCCATTGCGCTGCGCTTCACCGGCAATCAACATCGAATTCAGGTAGTGTCCGCCCGCTTTGGACAAAACGGGATTTGAAGCGCTTGTCGTACGGTGCCAGGAAGAAACACAAACATCGATTCCGTTCTGTAACCCCTCTTCACCGAGATACGTGCCCCATTCAATGGCACCAACAACGACTTCGATCGGCGTATCTTCTGGCGGGGTTACCGCGAGCGAACCGGTACCGAAAAACACGATTGGGCGAATATATGCACTTTTGAAATCATTTTCGATGATTACGGAACGACAGGCAGCAGCCAGTTCGTCGAACGAATAGACGACTGGCATTCGATAAATCTTCGCCGAATCCAATAAACGCGTTAAATGAGCTTGTAAGCGAAAGATAACACGCCCTCGTGGCGTGTCGTAACACCGCATCCCTTCAAAAACGCTTGAGCCATAATGCAACGCATGCGACATCACATGCACGTTGGCGTCGGCCCAGGGGACCAACGAGCCATTCATCCAGATAAATTTGCTTGGGATCATATCAGCAAGGTTTAGAATGAAAGACCGCGACGATTGACTGCATGATGATCATTGATAATCATGCAGCCAATGTAGCGAGCGGTCGAAAATGGCGTCCTTGCCGACTAATAAATTAGCCTTCGAATCCGTCCGCCGCGTATCGTATCGGAATTCTTTCTGCTTGGCGAGCAGTGGTAAGTTGACTTAATCACAATTTCAAAAAAAGTATAAATCAACATCAGTTTGTTCCAGTGAGGTTGGTATGGAAGTTGCAAAGCTAATTGCATCGATGGAGTGTTTTGCAAATACGTTGCCGGTCATGTTGCAAGGAACTTCAAACGAGGACGCGGCCTGGAAACCACCCAACGGCAACTGGTCCATATTGGAAATCGTTTGTCACCTGATTGACGAGGAAATAGAAGATTTTCACATCCGCTTGAAGCTGACCCTTGAACAGCCCGGAGTTCCATGGCCGGAGTGGGATCCGGAAGGTTGCGCTGTATCACGGAAATACAATGACCGCAATCTCGCCCTAATCATCGAAGAGTTTGTCAAGAAACGCGGCGAATCGGTTATTTGGCTAAAGCAGCTGAGCGACGTTGATTGGAATACGAGTTACCACCATCCCAACTTCGGGTCCTTGTCAGCCGGCAATCTTTTGGCGTCGTGGGTCGCGCACGATCAACTTCACGTTCGGCAGATTGCCAAAAGGAAATTCGAAATGATTGTCCGGGACTCGTCGCCCTATGACATTGCCTATGCCGGCGGTTGGGAATGAAACCCAATTCTTTCGGTACGCAGATAAGCTCGGGCTTCCAATGAACTTCAATGTTAAGCGAGACGCTGCTCTCAATAGTTGAGTGCAATTTTTGACAAAATAGACGCTCAAAGCGGCGGTGTTTTCGGGACCATGATGGTATTCACGGGATACCATGATTTGGGTCTTTTTTGTTGTTTGATCCGGTGTTAGCTTACTTGCGTAATTTACTTGACAAAATCTTTTCCTCGGAGTCGGAGGAGTTCCAATGAAACTCAGATTGATTACGGCGTTACTTGTTGCAATTATTGGCGGCGGATTTGTATCTCAAACATCCGTGGCAGTTCAAGATTCGGCCGAAAAGAAAGACGACAAACAGGACAAAGAAGAAAAGGAAGCTTCACTAATAGAACGGATGGAAGGTGCCATTCGTTTGATGCGCCTTGGCGATGAAGAAGAAGGCGTGGAAATGATCAGGGAGATTAGTGAAGACCACCCTGACGATATCAGGGTCGCCTTAACTTTGATTCAGGCGTTGCAACAAGTCGGATTGAGTAAGGCTCAAGAAGAACGCAGCTTAGGAAACGAGTACTTTTACGAATCCGCCAAACTGGCGCGGAAAATAAAGGACAACGAGGACTTTCCACCACCGGCCATAGAATTGGTTGCGCAATGCGTTTACAACGAAGCCTGTACTTTTGCGATTGATGGCAAGAACGATGAGGCTCTGAAGTCATTGAAAGAGTCGTTTGAACTCGGGTTCAGTGATATTGATTTGGCGGAAACGGATTCTGATTTTGGAGATTTACTCGAAGCCGATGAGTTCAAAGCGATAATCAAAGAAGCGGTAAAGAAAGCAGCGGCAAAGAAAATAGAAGAATTAAAAAAATCGGTTGCGGAATTCGAACCCTACGAATTCGATTTTGATTTGCAGGATGTCGACGGAGATAACATTAAGAAGGTGGATTTCAAGGGTAAGGTATTGATTGTCGATTTATGGGGAACATGGTGTCCACCCTGTCGTCGCGAGATTCCCTCGTTTATCAAGTTGAAGAAAAACTATCGTGGCAAATTGGACGTTGTCGGGATTGCTTATGAACGTGCGGACGACGACGAGGAAGCGCTTGAGAACGTTCAGGAGTTTATGGAAGACCATGATATGAACTATCGATGCGCCCTTGGCACCAAAGAGCTCAAAGCACAGATTCCTGACATGCGCGGATATCCAACGACTCTGTTCATTGACGCAACTGGGAAAGTTCGCATGGAATTGGTTGGCTTTCGAACCTACGCAGAACTGGAACTGGTCTTCAAAGAAATCATGAAGGAAGACGGATAGAACGGTGGCCAGACGGCAACGCCAGGAGTCGCGATTAATGAGCGAAAACGACCTGTAAGAACGCTTGTAGGTCGTTTTTGTTTGGCTTTTCGATAAACCGCTGCGAATCAACGATTCGCTCGCAGTTCCGAGGAACTTTTTTCGTCGCACCAAGAGCTTTAATGGACAGCGAAGGAATTGGCCCAGTCTGAGACTTTGGAACGCTAACATGAAGGCCCGAATCCTCACGAATCCTGCCACGGAGCACTAGCAACCAGGCCGGCATTCTCCGAACCAGCTACCGGAGTCCAGTTTAGCGTTGTCGCTACAGACACGATTTCAAAATCGTGATGTTTTCATCGAACGATTCGGGCTCCAGGGGCCCAAATGAGAAACGCATGTAGTTGCCGTGAGGCCCAGTGTCGCCACGTCGATTCATATCGCAAAGCGTTCCCGGCAAAATTGCTGCTTTATGTTCGAACAGCCGTTCGTTTAATTCACGAGCCGTCAAATCGCCCGGTAACCGGCACCAGTGATAAAAGCCTCCTTTTCCCGTAAATAGCTCGATTCCTAATTCGCTGAAAGCGGTCGCGTAACGAGCTCTTTGCTCTGCGTAAAATGAACACACCGTTTTTCGTGCGTGAGTCACCCGCTCTCTCTGCAAAAGATTTGCGACGTAAAGCTGAGATGGTCGAGCTACTCCACCCATTCCAATCGATGAGTAGTTTCTGAAAATCTCAATATTCTGCTTCGCGGCGATAACCCATCCGGTTCGCATGCCGGGAACTTGCAGACCCTTCGTAGCCGCACCAATCACGAACAGGTTGGTTGTGTCAATGTCTTCAATGTATTTCATTGCGCTGACAGGACCAGGCTCATGAAAAAACTCATAGGCTTCATCCAAAATCGCTCCGTGATCATCCGTCGAGCAGAATTCAACCAGGGACTTGAGTTGCTCACCGCTCCAGGTCACGCCAGTTGGATTGCACGGGTTGCTTTTAATGACAAATGACCTGGGGCCATTGGCCGCCTGCTGGTAGTCAGACAGTTGAGGACGAAACCGGTTTGATTCATTGCTGGGGATCAGCGAAGGTTGTCGATTCAGCAATCGAAGCAGGTCGAAATAGGGTGTGTATTCAGTTTCTTCGATTAAGATATTGATGTCGCGTTGCAGGAATGAAACGGTCGCAAAAATCGCAGGTCGACCTCCTGCAAAAACGGCAACGTTGTCGGTCGTGATATTGGCTGAATAGAAATCGTTGTAGTAGTCGCGAATCGCCTCCAACAAACTGTCGATCCCAGCGGCAGGTGGATACTTGAGATCGGCCGCGCCAAATTCAATGCTCCCAGGTAGCTCCGGCCCACCCGGTAGTTGGTGTGTCAGCGGAAACCCCTGAGCCCATGGGTGCGTGCCTGGATTACCCATGTAAGTTCCGCACGAATCAAGAAAACTAAACAAAACTTCATAGATTCCCATCGGTGGGAAGTAGTTCAGCATGGAGGAAGCTGTCATTTTCATAGCTTTGTGCGCCAGGTTTGATGATAGATGTTAGTGGCCGTACAGAGGATTGGCGGTAATTGCCCAGTGAGCAAGTAGCGATCCTTGCCATTTAATCTTAAAATCGTACACGGTGAGTCGGATTTCTTTAAGCGAACAAAATGATAATTTGGATCAATCGAGTCTTTTTGCTTCTTTCGTTGATCGGAATCGCTTTTTTGTTCACGCGTTCCGAGCAATTTGGAACACTGGAATCCAAGGTCGTATCTCTGGATTTCTCGCCGGACGGAAATCATCTTGGCGTGGCGATGAACCATGCGCTTTGGAATTACGACGAAGAATACAGGAAAAAACTGTCTAATTTCACACGCCGCGTGAATTTGATTGATCTCGAGAACGAGAAGAAAACGGTCATTCATTCAGAACTTGTTCCCATCGACGCTGAAATTGATTATCTGGAATGGCTGAGAATTCTCGGCCAACGACCGAACTACGATGACGAAGGAGCGGGTTTACTGCCGTTTTCGCCGATCCAGTTCTTTGCCTCGACGAATCGGTTGGCTTATTTCAATTTCGAAAATGACGCGATTGAAACTTATGATATTGACTCAGGAACCACCAAGTTCTTGATCACTCCGCGCCGCAAACGAGCTAATAAAAAACTGACTCCTGGGTGGTTCGTCATTCCGCCGGACGGGCTGTCCATAATTGTTGAAGACGAAGAGTTTGAGATTCACCGATACCGTCTCGATTCCGATCAACTTGAGGTAAAACTGCCGCTTGGCGAACCTTTCTATATGGACTCACAAAATCTGTCACTGGGTCCTTTTATTGATCTGCGAGTTCTGGGAGGGCTTCGGGAGCCTCGACCTATTTATGGGGCCAGTCGTAATCCAAATGAACAAGAATTGGCCGTCAGCACGGTCCTGCAAATCTGTTTCGTGAATTTCGACGGAAAAATTCCTCGGATCTTAATGTCGCGTCGTTTGGAGGTCGGATCAACGATTATTTACTCCCCTGACGGACAGTTAATGGCGGCCATCCATCGGGACGTTATCCGGTTTTTTAGCGATAAGAATAGCATTAAAGCGATTACAAATGCAGACAAATTTGTCACTGCGTTTGCATTTTCGCCAGATAGTACGCGTTTTGCGACAGGAGACAACGACGGCACGATTCGAGTTTGGGATACAAAGACATTCGATCTGCTTTCGACACACTCTTTCAACCTGGATTGGCGCGTTCACTGGTTGATCCCGTTCTTTGCGGGGTTCTCGTGGTTGCTGTGGTTTATCGCCACCTACGGAATGAAGAAAAAGAAAAAGTTCATAGATTAGATCCAAGGCCAGAGGTTTGTTGGTGGCAACCGAAAAGTGGCACGTGCTGCGAAGACGTTCGCGAAAATAATCCTACTCGGTTGCTTCTTCTGAGCTGTTTTCCATTGAGGTTAGTTCGCTGTGAAGAATCTTCAACAAGGTTTGCAGGAAGGCGACGACCATCGGACCAACCAGCAATCCAATTGGGCCTAGTGCGGCGATACCGCCGAGAATGCTCAGTAAGGCTAACAACGGATGAATGTTCGATTGGCCATGCAAAATAAAGGGCTTAATGACATTGTCGGCCATTGAAATAATCGCTGCGCCATAAATCGCCAATCCAATGGCCGCGGGAACATTGTTGTCGATAAAGAACAGGTACAGACTGGCAGGAATCCATACAGATGCCGCTCCAAAAAACGGAACCAGCGCCATCGCGGTCGTGATCAGCATCAATAGCATCACTGAATCGAACCCGCAAAAATAATAGCCAATTCCGGCAAGCATGCCTTGCACCACTGCGGATAGTAACGTGGCTACGACAACCGCTCGACTGACCAGCCCGAATTCTTGGACCAGTTCGCTTTCATGTTCGTCGTCCAACGGGGAGAGGTGTTGAATCGTAAGAATCATCGATGGACCATCGAGTAGAAAAAAGTACAGCGAAATGATCATGATCGCTGCGCCGAAGATCAAGTTGAAGGTGAATGCGGTGGTTGCCTCACCGAAGCTCAACAGTTTACTTCGAAAAAAATCGACAATTGACTCGCCGTAAGCGGCGACGTCTTCTTCGGTTGGATTGGCAAGCAGTTTTATGTTAGCCAGAATTCGACCACCAAGAAGTTGGTCCTTGAATTCAGTAAATGCGGACTCAGTCTCGTCGATCTTTTCATGGTATTCACTAAGTTTTTTGAGGATGTCTGGATGTTGGTCATCCGCTTCGACCAGTTTAATCAATTCGCTTCGAAGGACTTCTGCGGCCTCTTGTTCTTGGGTAAACGTCATCCATGAAGATTCAAGTTCAGGGGGTAGCTGAAGCGGTGAGCCATATCGCTTTTCGAGCTGTTTTTCCAGCTGTTCTGAATATTGGCCTTGTCCGCCAATTTCGAACCATATTTCCTGATGCAACTCAAGATCTTTGCTACCCCAATGTTCACGTAGATCGTCGAACCGGTCATCGATTTCATGAATCTGAAGGGCTTCTGGCACTTCCAGGCCCAGGCTTGCTCGCAGTTTGATTATTTCCGGGACCACGGTACCCGAATTGAAGCTTTCCGCAGCTTCTTTGCCTTCGATGACCGCCAAACTGGTCAGGATTGCGATCGGAATCAAAACGACTAACAGGATCGCCAGCGTGGTCAGCAGGGCCGCGATTTTTTCACGTCCTTTGCACCGTTCGACCACCCAGGCATGGAGTGGCCGGAAAATCACGACCAACAGTGCCGCCAGGAACAAGGGTACGAGGAATCCGGCGAGGATCTTGTAAAACAGAATGCACAAAATGGCAATGACTGCCAACAAGACGCCAAAGGAAACGTACCGCGACATATGTGTCTCGTGTTGGGTCTGATTCTGTCAGAAACGAAACCGTTATTGTCGCGAGCCCGGCGTTAATTTCAATTCCAGTCTTTTGCCATCACGCATGACAACAACTATGGTTTCCTGTCCAATCTTGAGTCCGTCAAGAATCGCCGTGTAATCGTAAATGTTTTCAATGTCACGTCCAGCGAGTCCGACCAGGATATCGCCCCCTTTGACTCCCGCTTTATCGGCCGGTGCGCCTTTTGTGACGTCCGACAGCTTCACGCCGACGACGTCTTCTCCATACGAAGGAACCGTTCCTAAATAAGCTCGTCTGCCTCCCGTCGACTGCTTGGGTTTTGATTCAACACGAATGAAGTCCGGAACTTCTTCGTCGACGGCAAGTGAGCGAGTGATCATCCCCATCAGTCGAGCGATTCGGGCCGCGTCGGGATAATTTAGTTTTTCCGGTGTGTCTCGTGGCGTGTGATAGTCGGTGTGCGAACCGGTGAAAGCCGAAAGAATGGGAACGCCGGCTTGATAAAACGAACTAGCGTCCGTCGGCAATTCGGTGTCATTACTGGTTGTCACGGGAAGACCCACGACCGCGTTTTTGGACTCAATCGCTCCCGCCCAATAGCTGCTGCTGGCAATGCCCTGCAAGACCAGTTTGTCTTTCAATCGTCCGACCATATCCATGTTCAGCGCGGCGACAATCGTTCCTCGAATTCCGTTTTCAGTTAACGCCGGTTGCTCGACAGCTTCAACTTGCTCAATTTTGATGTTTTTGATTCCGTGTTTGCGACACAATGCCGTCACGCCCGAAACGTCCGCGTCCTTTTCGCTCTTGATCGAAATTAGGAAATCGGGCGCACTCTTACCGATAAAAGTCAGATCGGGTTCAAGTTGAGCGAGTGTTTGAGGATTTCCATTGACCGTAATTTTTCCGTCGGCAGCGACAACGATTTTAAAGTCATGAAACGAGCCGCCAGATGATTCGGGCGCTTGACCTGATCTCGAGTTGGGCTCTGGCGATTCTCCCTTTAATGATTCGACGAAGTGTTTTGAACCGTGCAAACCAAGTTCTTCGCCCGACCAACCTGCAAAGATCACGTCGCGTCGCATCGTCAATTTGCCTTTGCGTTTTTGACTGGACAGGTATTCGGCGACCTCCAGCATCGCGGCGACTCCGGATGCGTTGTCGTCAGCACCAAAGTGAATCGCGGTTTTTTCGTCTTCCCTTGCCAGGCTACTACCTGTTTTTCCGGTGCCAAGATGATCGATGTGGGCACCCACCAAAACCGCATTTTCGCTTGGCGTAGATCCGGCAAGTAGTCGTCCGACCACATTTCGACCACGTCCGGTGATTTTCTTGATATCGACTTGAGCGCTGACTTCAAGTCCCGTCAGATCGAACCCCATCACGGGAGAGCCGTCGTCGAGTTTTGTTTGCAGCTCCTTGATGTCTTTGCCGGCGGCGGATAGAAACACGCTGGCGATTTCGTCAGTGACGCTAATGGCTGCAATGCTGGAACCGTTTGGCGAAAAGTCGTTTTGCATGGGTACCAGCTGATTTCGAACTTGTGAGTTAGGACCGCTCATCACAATCAGGCCTTTGGCTCCGTTTTGACGAGCGTGAAACGCTTTTTTTCGAAGACCAGCGTAGAACTGAAAGTGTTGACGAAGTTCGGGCGATACGTCTTCCGGGACAAATCGATAAACCAGAACCCATTTGTCTTTGACGTCGAGGTGTACGTAGGAATCATATTCTTCAAAGTCATCTTTGGCGGGAGCGACAATACCGTAGCCCGCGAACACGACCGGCGCCGAATCCACTAGGACGTTTCCGGAAAACGAAAGCGGTCGCCAGTTCTCATCAACCTTGAATCCGTCGACGACTCGATTTTCTTCATCCGTCAGGCGATAGCTGAGCTGGTTTTTTTGGCCGAGTTCTGCCCCGTCGGGAAAATCGAATTCTTGAAACCAAGTGCCGTTATTACCGGCTGGAACCAGCCCCAAACTGTCGAAATAGGCGGCGACATAGGCGGTCGCCTTGCGTTCACCGACCGATCCAGTCATCCGTCCGCCTAGTTCTTTGCGGCACAGAAAGTCGACATGACGCATCACGTCTCGCCCGTCAAAACCCGCGTTCGTCCGTTCGGCTGAGCCTTTGCCCGTTTCGAAAGCATCTGCAACTTCGGGCTCAGAAACCGACTTGTTTGACAGAAGTTCCATCGCCAGTTCGTGATTCCAGTCAGCAAGGAAAATTTGTGAACCAGTACGCGAACCAAGGTCAGAGGCGTTTCGATTTGACGTCCACGTAATCTTCTTGCCATCCGGCGTGAAACTGGCGAGTCCGTCAAAACCATCGGTGTCCGTCACTCGAACAGGTTGAGATTTGCCTTCAACGTCGGTCAGGTAAAGCTCGAAATTGCCAAACCCATGTTTGTTGGTGGTAAAGATCAGGTATTCGCCCGATGGATGATAAAACGGAGCCCAGCTCATCGCTCCCAATCGGGTCAACTGTCTTTGATCACTTCCATCAATATTCATGGTCATGATTTCAGCGGTCGCGCCGTTTTCTGAAAATCGTCGCCAGCAGATTCGTTTACCATCGGGCGAGAAAAACGGTCCGCCATCGTAGCCCGCCACATCAGTCAACTGCCTGACGTCAGTGCCGTCGGCGTTCATGATAAAAATGTCGATCATGACCGCTGGATCTACCTCGAACGCCTTTTTTTGCTCGGGAGTCATTTCCTGCGAGTACGCATTTCGGTTCGAAGCGAATGCGATCAACTTCCCGTCCGGTGAATACGAACCTTCGGCGTCGTAACCGATGGCGTCGGTCAACGGTGTGTAGGCCTTGGTCTTTCGATCAAAAGCAAACAGTTCAAAAGTTTTGTCATAGTCCCAGGAGTATCGCCGTTCTTGCCCGGATTCACGCATGGCAATTTCGTCTCTTTGTTTCTTCACTGCATCCGGATCGGATTGAGTCGAAGCAAACAAGACCCGGTTGCCGTCAGGATGAATCCATGCACAAGTCGTTTTGCCGTGGCCTGGAGAAATTGATTCCGTTTCGCCCGTCTCGAAATCAAGAACGAAGATTTGAAAAAACGGATTGGCTTTCACCCGCTCACTTTGAAAGACCATCGCAGTGCCGTCCGAGCTAAAATAACCCTCACCCGCTCGACGACCTTCGAAAGTCAGCTGTCGAGCATTAGTGATGAATTCCTTTTCGATAGACGCTTGAGTTGTTTTGGCGGTAACGGTCTCCTGCCCATTGACAAAACTTGAGGTTAAGAAAATAAGGATTACCCCTGTGATCGAGGCAATATAACGGCGACAACTTTGATTTGGCTGCATGATTTTCAATTCAAT
>JAHEJI010000088.1 GCA_024638965.1 Planctomycetaceae bacterium | reverse complement strand
TGAGCACCTTGCTCCAGCCAAATCGTTTTGTCCGCGACGACGGTGTCGCCGTTAAAGACTACGATTCGCATGGCATGATTGGCGATGGCTTGCTCTTCATCCCAGGAATCTTCTTCTTGTCTTAGGTTCGCAGCAACATAGATTTCGTTGGCTTTTTGTTCTACGTTTTTCAGTGGACGAATTTCGACCAGCTCGTTGTGCGGAATGGCGTCCGCTCGTTTGAAAATCTCGCTGCCACGAAATCGGATAACCAGCGAATCGACGTCGAAGTCGGGATCGCCTTCGCAATCAAACGTTCTTGAGATACGAACAGCGAATTCGCCGCTGGCGAATTCCGGATTGATCTCCAGGGGAGGCCTGCGCACGCGCTCCGCGAAACTCGTGTATCCGTAGACACCCGCAAACAAAATCACGGTCAGTCCAATTGCAATCAGGGGTCGCATCGTTATCCAGCCAATCGAAAGATGATTACCTCAAAGCCGAAACGATAGTCAAGACATTTTCCCGCATCATGCCCAAGTAGGTTTCAGCGGCTGAACCCTCTGGTCCCATTGCATCCGAATAGAGCTTACCACCGATTTCGATTCCTGCGTCCTGTGCGATGCCTTCCAGCGTTTCGCTATTAATGGAAGTTTCAACGAAAATGCTTTTGACACCGAGGCGTTGAATGTCTTGGATGATTTCCTGCCGACGATTGAGGGAAACGCCGGCGAGTTCACTCGTCGTCCAACCCACCGGGCTGATCGCTTTGAATCGAAATTTCTTGCAAAAGTAGCCGAACGCGTCGTGATGAGATACCAAAACACGTCGCGCCGCCGGAATGTCGTTCACTTGTTTTTCGATCCACTTATCGAGTGATCGCAGCTGGGTTTGGTACAACTCGGCCCGCGCGGCGTACTCGCTCGCGTTGGCCGGATCGAGCGCGGTGACGGCGTCGCGTATGTTTTTCGTGTAAATCCACGCGTTCTTTGGATCAAACCACGCATGTGGGTCATTTTTTGTTTCTCCATCACCCTCAAGATCGATCGGTGCTACCGCGTCGACGCAAGTGATAATCGGTTTTCCGGCATTCTTGGCGAGCGTATTCATCCAATCGTTGCCTTCCAGGTGCCAGCCGTTTTCGATGCATAGATCAGCTCGCCCGACGTTTAAGGCATCGTCGTTTCCGGGGCGATAAGTATGAGGGTCTTCGCCGGCACCCAATACGCACAGCACCTCCCACCGATCACCGACGACTTGTCGGGCAAAATCAGCGGTCTGAGTTGTGGAGCAGACGATTGTTCTCTTCTTTGAACTACCCTGGGTGCCAGCTGATTTTTGAGCGCAGACGCCTCCCGGTAGTCCAAATGCGATCACAATTGAACAGGCGACAAATGTAGTGTTTATGAACCTGCGACGAGCAAGTATTTTTGAATTCATTTATGCTGATCCAATAAGGTCGCATCTGTTGGGCAGGAAAGCGGCTGGATTCGAGAGGCTTCAGGCCATGTCCGTGAATATCACAGAATTCACGAATCCAGATACCCACTTGAACATAATGTAGCATTGGCTACATTTTTGTTTGTAGCATTAGCTACATTGATTGTCAACTACGATTCGAACGCATTTCAAAACGGGACGGCTGAGGGATACGTTGACCCCCACGAAAAAAAAGACTGCAGCTCGCCATCTCCGCACGAGGAATGACCACTCGACCGAGTCGGCGGAAGACTACGTCGAGGCGATTGCTGAAATCGTTGAGGAGAAAGGCAGTTGTCGGGTGGAAGACTTGCGAAAGCATTTTTCGGTCAGCCACGTAACGGTGTCGCGCATTTTGCAACGTCTGCAACGCGAGGGGTTGGTCGAAAAAGAGGCCTACCGACCGGTTTCATTGACGACGCTGGGACAACGGCTGGCAACGAGTTCGCGGAATCGGCATCAAATCGTGTTGCAGTTTCTGATCGAATTAGGCGTTTCGCCCAAGACGGCCGAGATCGACGCTGAGGGAATTGAACACCATGTCAGCAAAGAAACGCTGGCCGTGATGAAACGATTTGGCGAACGGAATTCGGGCGGCTGAGCTGACTGTCGAAATAGCTGGACCGCGATCAAGTAGTCTTAACCAATCCTAGTCGTAATCCTAGTCGTAGTCGTAATCCTAGTCGTAATCCTAGTCGTAGTCGTAATCCTAGTCGTAGTCGTAATCCTAGTCGTAGTCGTAATCCTAGTCGCAGTCTCTAGCAAGAGTTCGAATACGAGTAAGACTACGAGTAAGAGTAAGATTAGGATTAATTAAGATTAGGATTAATTAAGATTAGGATTAATTAAGATTAGGATTAGGTCACTGGCAACTTAAAGCAAAATGACGGCGGGGTTGTCCAGGTTTTCGATTTCGATGGAAATCAGTTGGTCCATGACCTCAGATATTGTTGGCCGGACGTCCGGGTCTTTGTGGAGCATTTGCCGGATCAGCTGGTTCAATCGAGTCGGACATAATGGCTGGTGGCGAATGACATCGACTGGTTCCTCGGTTCGATGGGCAGCCACAATCGCCTCAATAGACGAACCGTTAAAGGGAGGCCTGCCCAGTAACGAGTTGTAAATGAAGATTCCCATAGAATAGATGTCACTTGCTTTCTTGGCGATCGCACCCAATTCAAAACACTCCGGCGCTGTAAAACGCGCCGACTGCAATCGTTCTTTAGGTGGACGAATCGGCTGGGCAACGGCATGGGATTGTGACCAGCCGATCAGCGAGATTCTTCCACCGGCTCCCAGCAGCACATGCGCCGGCTCCAGTCCCAAGTGAACGCGCCCGCGAGCATGAACCGTGTCAATCACTTCTGCTACCTGCCGGATAATCCATACGATTCGCGTTAACGATACATTGTCCGAAGTCGCCAGAAACCGATCCAGCGAACCGCCCGCGAACCACGGCTGAACCAGAAAAAATGGAGCTCGATCCAATTCCGCGTCCAACAATGGAATCACGCCCTGGTGCTCAAACATATCCGTCGAGAGTGCTTCGCGGCCAAGTCGATCGAGTGCTATTTCCGCGTTTTCTCCTTCAAGATGGGGATTTACCATCTTGATCACGTAGTCGTAGGAGACGTCTTCCAGCATCGACTTGGGGGCGGCTCTAAAGATCTGAAACCAGTTGCCATCGGTGACCAGCGGACCCAGTCGCCAATAAGAAATAGTCCGGTGAACCCGGCTCGCAGCGGCCATTTGATGCGGAGCGATTTGATGGGATGCGAGCTTGGATGACATTAGTGAATTCGTTTTGTTGAAAGGCAAGACAATGGTCGAATCAAATTAGCTTGGACAAACATTGTCGAAGCTGTCTATTGCTTGAATATCGGAATACGTCCCCTTCCGGTACAACAAACGTGCAAAAAATCAGGTCGTATCGACCAAACGCGAAAGTCTGCCGATACAACGAGAAATCAGAGCTATTTTCAGTTTCGTGTTCACAGTTGACGAGTCTGTCCCAGACTCATTTCAGCCTGGGACAGGCTGATCTACTGTTGACGAGTCTGTCCCAGACTCATTTCAGCCTGGGACAGGCTGATCTACTGTTGACGAGTCTGTCCCAGACTCATTTCAGCCTGGGTCAGACTGATCTACTGTTGACGAGTCTGTCCCAGACTCGTGTCCGTCCACCGTGGCGGACTGACCAAAGATCGTCCGAAAGAACCGGATGTGGCCTTCCGAACGAATCACCGCCAAAAAACTGATCAATCGTCTCCAGATTTGGCTTGCAGGGTGGCTCGCCGTTTCGCCGCAAACCGTTTGACTAGTTCGTCGACGACGACACCGCCAAGGATGACGGCTCCAATCACTGCGAATTCGATGTTCGTGGGAATCTGATCAATAAGAGTGATCGAGTTTTTCAGAACTTGCATGACCGCAGCACCAATTACGACTCCGATGATCGTCCCTTCGCCGCCGCGCAGACTGCACCCTCCCAACACCGCCGCCGCGATTGCGTAGAGTTCGTAAAAGTTGCCAAAATCGACCGGCTGCGCGCTACCCACATCCAAAACAAACAGCATGCCCCCCAGACCACTCAGCATGCCGCAGATCACGTAGGCCATGATGATCATTCGGTCCGTGTTGATTCCGCTGTAACGGGCAGCCTCTTCATTTCGTCCGAGGGCCAGGAGGTAGCGGCCGTAAATCGTGAAATTCAAAAAGATAATTGAAAGAACGGCAACCACCAACAAAATCAGGCACGGGTTTGGAATGCCGAACTCGGTCCCCGGTAATGCCAATTGCCCCTGCGAGAGTTCTCGCAGTGCCAAAAATTCACCTCGAAATCCCTGTGTTTGGTCTTGAACCAAACCTCGCGTAATCCCTCGGTAGATTAATAGTCCGCAAAGCGTTACTACGAACGGCTGCAACCGCATCTTGGTGATCAACAATCCATGCGCGAGCCCAATCAAAAGAGAAATCCCCAAGACGATCGCGACCGCCAGCGGGACGGAAACTTGATGTTCAACGAGCAGGAAGGGTAACAAGCAGCCGATCAGACAGACGACCGAACCGATCGAAAGGTCGATCCCGGCGGTAATGATGACAAACGCGGCACCGATCGAAATAATGCCAAACAGCGCGGTACGCCGGATCAAATTCTCAATATTAAACTCGGTCAGAAAGCGGTCGCTCATGATCGCGGTTACGACGCAGATGAACACGAACAGGCCAAAAATGCCAAGTATTTTTTTCATGATCGAATCGGTTTCACTGCAGCCATTTCACGACCTGTCGCCAGTTGCATAATGGACTCTTCAGACAAGTCTTCGCGACCTAACTCGCCCGTAATCCGGCCTTCGTGCATCACGAACACACGATCCGACATACTGATAACCTCTTCCATTTCGCTGGAAACGAATAAGATGGCGACGCCGTTCGCCGACAATTCTTCCATTAAGCGGTATATCTCCTGTTTGGCACCGATGTCAACGCCACGCGTAGGTTCGTCCAGCAAGAGGACCCGCGGCGACATAGAAAGCCATTTTCCAATGACGACTTTTTGCTGATTTCCTCCGGACAGGAATTGGGCTGGCTGTTGATCGCTGGGCGTTTTTATGTTCATTTCGGCGATCATCCGGTCCGAGTCGGCCTTTTCCTGCCGCCCATTGAGAAAAGCCTTTGCTTTCTTGTGTTGGTCGAGCCCCGGCAGTCCAATATTGGTCCGAATCCCCATTTCCAGAATCAGACCTTGAGCCTTGCGGTCTTCTGGGACGAGCGCAATTCCTGCGGTAATTGCGTCGCGGTTGCTATTGAGCTTCAAAGTTTGACCATCGACACGGACGGCGCCGTCCAGCGCCGGCGTGATGCCGAAAATGGCGGTCAACATTTCGGTTCGGCCAGCTCCGACCAACCCAGCGAAACCGACGATTTCACCCGCCCGAACCTCAAAACTGAGCAGATGGCTTGGCCAGGCAGACGTCTTCAGACCCTCGACAACCAAAACAGAATCGCCAGGTATCTTCGGCGTTCGAGCATAATATTGCGAGACATCACGTCCCACCATCAACTGCACCATGGCATCGTGATTTACTTCGTCTCGATTCAGCCGTCCTGCGTTTTCGCCGTCTCGGAGCACCGTGACCCGATCGGCCAGTTCTTTTATTTCTCCGAGCCGATGCGAAATGTAAATAATCGTCACGCCTTTGGAACGCAGATCTTTGATCACTCGAAACAAGGCTTCTGTTTCATGTTGAGAGAGGCTGCTTGTCGGTTCATCCATGATCAGCACGCGAGCCTTGACCGAGAGGGCTTTGGCGATTTCGACCAACTGTTGCAAACCGATCGTCAGCTGGTTGACGATCGTCGTCGGAGAAACGTCCAAGCCAACCATTTCGAGGTATTGTTTAGATTCGTCCCGGATTTTGGAAAAGTCAATCAAGCCCAGCTTGGTCGGTTCGCGGCCAAGGAAGATGTTAGCTCCAACATCCAGGTTGTCTGCCAAGTTGAGTTCCTGGTGAATTAGCGCAATTCCCAAATCGAGCGCTTGATGCACCGAGTCGATTGTAACGACGTGGCCATCCAGTTTGATGACACCCGAACTCGGCGGTTGAACTCCGGCAAGGATCTTTACCAACGTGCTCTTACCCGCCCCGTTTTCGCCGATGACCGCGTGAATTTCACCTTTGCTGACCGAAAGATTGACGTTATCCAGTGCAGTAACACCGTCGAACCGTTTGCTGAGATTCTGTATTTCGAGCAACGGAAAGTCTTCGGTGAGTTTCATAAACGCAGTTGCTCCCAAGTTTGTAGTCCCGGCTTTAGCCGGAATTGCACCGGCTCGATTCCGCCTGACGGCGGGACTACAAACAGGTCGGTCCTCATTCCTTTCCCAGGTTCTTTTTTAGCTCAGCCCAAAACTCCTCAACGTTATCTTTGTCGATCGTGCGTGCGGGCACGTCAATAAAACCGGAATCAGGGACGTCAAGTTCAGATAAACTCTTGCCGTTGATAAGCCCCGTCAAGATTTTGACCGACAGTCGTCCGTACTCGAATGGATTCTGAACAATCGTACCTGCAACGGTTCCGTCAATAATCCCTTGCAGGGTTTCATCCGCCTCATCGAAAGCGATCACTTTGACTTTGTTGAGCTTGTCGGCTTGTTTCAACGCTTCAAGAATGAGCGGCGGGTTGTAAGCAAACAAGCCAATCATTGCTTGAATATCGGGATGTCGCGAGAGCACGTCTTCCGCGTTGGCTTTTCCCTGCGCCCGATCAAATTGATCGGTATACGTTCCGACAATGTGATAACCGGCCTCTTTGATCTCCTGATCGGGTGGATCAAAACGAGTTGGATCAGCGGAACGACCCAACAATGCGTCGATTGTTCCCTGTCGTCGTCGCTTGGCATTGTCCTGTTCAAGTCGACCAATGAAGATCGCGACCTTTCCGCCAGCGGGCAACGCGGATCTCGCCAGCTCACCGCATCTTCGCCCGGCAACGTAATTATCGACACCGATGTAGCACAGCCGATCTGAATCAGGAGCGTCGCTGTCGTGAGTAATGAGCTTGGTATACTTCGCAGCCTTGTTGATTAGTTCAGTTTGATTTTCGGGGTCAATCGGGCTGACGGCGATTCCGTCGGCGCCTTTGGTGATCAGATCTTCGATCATCCGTTTTTGGTCGGAAATCCCTTCGGCAGGCATTAAGACTTCAACGTTGGCGCCGAATTCTGCCGCTCCCTGCTTCGCACCCGATTCAGCGATCACCCAGAAGGAAGCGACTCCATTTGTGACGTAGGCAACATCAGGTCGGTCACCATTCGCCGCATCGGTTTTGGCTGTGTCGGAACTGCATCCCACGATGGTCAAGAGTACAATGGAAAAAACGCAACATGCGTGTCTCTGGTAGGGGCGCATTTTTTACCTCCGAGCGAGATGGAAATTTGCCGAAACAGCTTGATGGTCCAGCAACAGTTGACGGATAGAAGATTTTAGGTTGAATGGACTGGAGATCACAAGTCTTTAGGAGATTACCCAACCCTAATTGTCCAATATCTCGTGGTTGTCGGCAACGAATTTGTGGATTCGAAAGGCAAGAAATCTACGCCATACAGGGCGAGTTGCAGCAACGGAAACCTGTAACGCAAAATGCCGAGCCATTTGGATCAAACACAGCTAAAGTCATTCTGAGGGAGCTTTAGCGACCGAAAAATCTCAAGCAAAACACGAGAGATCTTTCACCTCGCTCCACTCGGTTCAGGATGACTCAGTGATCAGAAGATTCACGCCCAACTTCGAACGGTATTGCCTGTAAACGAGCCGGAGCGCCACTCGGAGTGGTCGGGGGCGGGCTCGAACCGCCGACACATGGATTTTCAGTCCATTGCTCTACCAACTGAGCTACCCGACCGCGACAAATCAAAAACTTGATTCGAAGCGAGAATTTAATTGATGATCGCGGGAACTGTCAATCGAGTTTACGGGTTGAGAACAACTTCTTGCTAAAATGTCCGTGAATTAGGGTGGTTGTGAAAGTGAATGCTGCGCTCTCCCTATCGAGTTCGCCTCTCTCCGTCGCTAAATTCGTGAGAATTCAGGCCTCATGATTCGTATCCAAAATTCAATAATTCAGCCACGTCAGCCGCATCGTTTTGTCGGCTGCTGAGCACGTTTCAGCGTTGCCTTGTCCCGGCTGCTTTAAGCCAGCGGCAAAGTTGACATGTAGATAATCCATGGTTAACCTTTAAAAGCGGCGGGCCTCTTTTTCCGCTTCCACGACTGCCGCTGCATACCTCGTTTGAGTCAATTTGGTAGACTCATCACAGTTGTCGGATCATCTATCAAAGGCCATCCAATGCTTTTTCCATGCAACGGCGGACGACTTTCGTGGATTTGTTTCTCTCTGCTGGTTGGTACTTTGCTTGGCACACCTTGCTTTGCGCAGGTTAAGTACGACCCCGACATGAAAGTCATTGAGAAAATGGCTCGTCGAGGAGTCACCTATCTAGAAGAAAGTGCGGGCACACAATTGGCTGGCGAACAGCTCGCTCTGGTGGCACTCACGATCAGCGAGGTGAGCAAAAGGTATGACCGGTTGATTCCATCTGATCACCCGCTAGTTGTTCGCTCGATCGATTCTATTAAGGCCTACATCGACAATGAGGGTGTAGGCCGAGGGATGGCCAACCACGGCAACATCTATTATCCAGCTCTGGCGTTAATTGTGCTGTGTGACGTCGATGATCAAAAATACGAACCCTATATTATCAAGCTGCTCAATATGCTCGAAGGCTGGCAGCAGTCGAACGGCTCTTACAATTATCCTTTCAAAACCGCGCAAGATGATTCCGTCGGAGATATCTCGCAAACCCAATATGCATGTTTGGCTTTTTTCGTCGCCAAGCATCACGGGTATCGGGTTGATCCCGAAGTTGCGAAGAAGACGCTTGAGTGGCTCGTCAATAGTCAAGTTCAGTCGTCCTGGTATTATCACTCGCGCGACGGCCGACCGGTCGGCGCCGGCAATCGAGACAAGGAATTTACGTTGTCGCGGCATTGCAGCGGATTGGGTTCCACCTATTTGATGTCCAATTTGTTGCAGCTGACTCCACGCTCGCGAAAAAAGAATGGCAAAAAAATTGCCGGTAGTGGTGGTTTACCTCCGTCGGTTTCGATGTACGTGAAACCCAAGGTTGAAGGGACTAAAGAAGAAAAGAAAGTCGGGCCGCTGGTCAGCTTTGACGGAGGCAAATTGGCAAACTGTAAACGGCAAGGCAATATCTGGTTCGCAGACAACTTCAAGATCGAAACCAAAACCTGGAATTACTATTATCTTTACGCGTTGGAACGATACGCTTTCTTCCGCGAAGTTGCCGAAGGCGAAGTATCGGAAGTTCCAACCTGGTACGATCAAGGAGTTGAGTTTTTGATGGAGCGTCAAAGCGATGCGGGAGATTTCCCGCCGGGCGGTGCGGTCGAAAACTCGATTATTGCCACTTCTCTGGCCGTGCTTTTTCTCGTCAGAAGTAGTGAAGTCCTGATCTTGCCGACGAATACAAGCTTGTTGCACGGTGGTCAGGGATTCCTCGAAAACACGAAACTCACCGTCAAGGGCGGGCAAATCAGTAGCCAGGAAGCGATTCAGGGCATCGAAGATGTAATCGTCTTGCTTGGCCAGGATTCTGCCGCCGAACAGTTGCAGGTTTTGGCAGAGGCGATGGATGAAACCATTCGCCAGTTCACGATCGACGAAAAATCTCGTGGTGAAACAATGGCGTTCATGACCGGACTGGTAAAAGACAGAAACTTTTTTCGACGGCTGATCGCGGTCAAAATTCTTGCCAGAGAACAATCAATGGATCACGTCCCGGCATTATTGTACGCGCTGGGTGACCCCGATGTTCGAGTTGCCAAAGAAGCTCACGATGGCCTGCGGTTAATCAGTCGTAAAATTGATGCATTTGCGTTGCCCGAAAACCCCAGCCTTGAGGACTTTGGCGTTGTTAAAAAGCAATGGACGAAATGGTACCTTGAAATCCGTCCCGGCGCGGAATTAATTGATTAATGGGACAATTAGACGATCCGTCGATTCGTAATTATGATTAAGTTGGCAATTCAAATTTATCGTTGTTTTTCATGAGCAGCAGTCCTTCAGTACGTCGAACGCCCAAGATCGAAACATCTGTTTCGCGGTATGACCAGCTTAATGGCGCGTTAATATCCCTGATAATCCTGATTGGGTTCCTGGTCACGGTCATGTTCCTGATCTGGTTTACGTCGGTATTTGACTTTTCCAAACGGACCGCTGTTGAGCTGACTGCCTATCTCGAACCCTATGGAAATGAGAAACCAGAAGGGTTTGAAGATGACGTTCTGGAGCCCGGCGTTGAAGAATTTCCGGAAGTCGAAACACCTCAGTTAATGGACGCTCTGGAAGCTGTCACCGACGCTGTATCATCCATTCGGGCCAACTTGGAGAAACGCGACGGTGATGCGGCGGAAATGGGCAAGGGTGGCGGGTACGGCTCACGGGAGGGTGGACCCGGTACCGGCAATGCCAATGTTGTTCCAGAGCACAAACGTTGGCAAATCGAATACGAATCGAAAGACATTAAAGTGTATGCGCGGCAACTGGACTTTTTTCAGATCGTATTGGGCGCCGTGCACCTTAGCGCCAACGACATCGTGTTGATCAGCAATGTTAGCGGTACCGCGCAAATCAAGATGTCTGACCGCAAGGCTCAAAATAAAACGTTACGATTCGGGCATACCAAACGAAAAATGCTGCGTTGGGACGAGTCGTATGTCAAGAAAGCGGGGGTCGACATTACCAACCGACAATTGACCCAGTTTTACCCGACGAAAACAAGAGTTTTGCTGCGAAACGTCGAACAAGCACATCTTTCCAAGCTCGGTAAGACTTTAGAAGACGTCAGGCGAACGGTGTTCAGAGTGGAGCCGGTAGGCGCTGGATTTGAATACAAGGTCACCGACATGTTGTTCTTCAATTGATCGGATTGGAATCCTTCCCGGCTGCCTCACAACAAGATCGTTCGATTCGGATGATTACGAACATCAAAAACACGTTCGTCTCACACTTCCAATTTGCGACGCGGACGGCCAAATTTCCAAAAAAACGTTGTCCCCATCGCTAGATGACCACTGTTTATTCAGTCGGCGTCGACCATAATGGGCCTTCGCGCGATTTGTGGATAAATGTGCCGTTTTGCTAGCCATGCTTGCATTACGACGTTGTTTCACCTTTAAGAGATCGAGATCAAAGAAGATGCAAACCGTACTGTTGATTTTGGGCAATGTCATCTACTTAATTTTGTTCCTCATTGCGTTATGGGGGGCTTACTGTGTCGTCATGGTTTGGAGCCGCGTTCGCCAGAAACAATTTGCCAGCGAAGAACAGCAGAGTATGTTTTTGGAAGCGATTGAGGAACCACTTTCGAAAGGCGAATACGATTCGGCGACGGAAGTTTGTGATGGCGACCGAAGGGCAACCTGCCAGCTTTCCGAACTGGCGATCATCAACCGCAAACTTGGATTTGCGAAGGTCAAACAACTGATTGCTGATCGTTTTCAGCGTGACGTATTGCAAGATCTCGAATATCGCCTTAGTTGGGTAAATACGGTTATTAAAGCGGCTCCCATGATTGGCTTGTTGGGTACGGTCATGGGTATGATGGGCGCGTTTTACAAGCTCGGAAGTGGTGACTCAGTCGATCCCGCTGCATTGGCCCAGGATATTCAGTTCGCATTGATCACGACTGCGTGTGGCTTGGCGATCGCGATTCCGCTGGTCATTTGCACGGCGTACATCAACGTTCAGATTCGCAAGATGGAAGACCTGGTTTCTTATGGTCTGAACCAGTTTCTGGAGATCTTCAAAGAAGCCATCATCCGTTATCCCTCGAGCTCCTAGTTAAAAACCCGTTGTTGAATTAGCTGTAGTCAGATTGCGTTTTGCCGCAGTGCGACTTGAACAGGAGAAGTAGTTTATGAGCAGCGAAGGGGAAATCAGGCCTCGAAAAGCAAAAATGGAAGAGTCCGAGTTGGATATCACTCCGATGATTGACATCACGTTTTTGTTGCTCGCCTTTTTTGTCGTCGTATCGAAAATGGATCCCACGACGGCAGTCGATCTGCCTCGTGCGCAGTATGGGCTTTCGGTTCCAGAAAAAAACTGTGTCGTGTTTGTGGTTACCCAGGGTTTGACGGCCGACGATTCTTTTATTTTCAAAGGCCGGGGCAAGGAAGAGTCGGCCATGATTCCTGACGGGGATCCAATCGTTAGGGAAGGTGCGATTGCGGATTACGTCGAGCAGGAACTTTCTGCCCGCCCCGAAGTGACCGCGATTCTGATCAAAGCGGAATCCAACGTGAAAACAAAAGCGGTGGAACTGGTCAAACGGGGGATCTCGGGCTCGGAGCTGGGGCGCGAGAGGCAAATCTACGTTGGCGTTGAAGAACTGAATTAGTGGCGGGAATTGTCAATGATGAGCGACAATAAAAAGCGGAAAAATGATCAGCCTGAAGAAGGGTTTGGCCTAATTGCCCCAACGGGCGAGTTGGCAAAGCCTTTACAGGGTGATCGTCCCATGCCCGATCAGACGAAACCGATCTCCAAACCGCCAGTCAGGAGCGATGTCGACTATAAACAAATGGCTTGGCGTGGCTTCGAACAAGAAGAGGAAGACCTTGATCCCGACATTTCATTTATTGAGAAGGGCGTTGCGATCGAAGGCGATCTCGATATGACGCCGATGTGTGACGTCGTGTTTTTGTTGTTGATTTTCTTCATGGTGACCGCGTCCTTCACTTTGCAGCAGTCGATTGAGCAACCGCCTTCCCAGATCGAAGATCCCAGTCCGATCACGATCGACGAACCAGAAGATGAAGATGAATATGTTGAAGTTATCATCGATCAAACGAATACTTACTATGTGACCACCCGGGATGCAGACGAAGTGGAGGCCCCCAGCGACCGGGAAATGCGGGCCAGGATGCGCGATGCCAAAAATACCAGCGGCGCCACTCGTTTGATCATCCGGGCTCATGTTGAATCGATTCACGCCAAAGTCGTCACGGTTTGGGATGCAGGTATCGCGACGGGCATGGAACGAATCGAAATGCGCACCACGGACGAAGATTTTTAGAAGACAACCCTAGAAGAGTATTAGGCTAACCTGCCAACGGATCGAGCGATCAAAGTTGGAACGAGGAAGAAGTAATATGACTCCGCAGGAATTACTTGAGCGACTTGAGGGCCTTGGGCTCGTTGAGCAAAAGATCATTGACAAGATGCGTCGCCAAATTCAAGCTCCTGGCCATAAAATCAGACCCAAGGCCATCGTTGCGTATCTGGTCAAGAAAGATCACATCACGAAAGCCCAGGCTGCAAAGTTGTTGACGATCATCGATACTCCCAAGCAAATCAAGCATGAAGAACTCGAGGTCAAGGTTCCCCAGGAAAACACCTACGATACGGATGATCTTACGACCACGGCCAAAGAGGTTGTCCAAGAAGTTGATCCGCAAATGACAATGGACGCAGTGGAAGCCGATGATGACGACGAAGGGGATGTCGTTGAAGTGGTTGACGTTGCCAGGCCCGCAGAACCAATTGTTGACATGGTTCAGCAGCCCGCGCCCCTGGATGCTCCGTTTGATGATCCGCTGGGAGGCCACTTCGGAGCCGATTATGAGGGTGGCTACGGGGATGAGGGATCCGGTGAACATCAGAAACCGGTGCTTGGATTTCGAGGAAAGCGTCTGAAAAGAGATCAATGGGCAACCAAATGGCTTTACATTGGTTTCGGAATTCTCGGCTCCTTGCTTATTTTTGGAGCCGTTCTTTACTACGCAGTTAACCGCGTCAGCGCGGAAGATCAATTCAAAGCGGCAGTCACCAGCTTTGAAAATGGATCGTATTCCGATTCGATCGAGAAATTTGACGAGTTCATTGAGGACAATCCAAAACATGAAAAAGTCGGAACGGCGAAATTACGCCGCGTTCAGGCCTTGATCGCGCAGACTTACGAATCCAAGAACTGGGACGAGACGATCAGTCGAGCGAAAACTCAGCTCCCGATTTTGTTGGATGATCCGGATGTCAAAATGGACGTCATTCGCGACGACTTGGGGGTGATGTTGCCAAATGCAGCGATGCAGATCTCTGAACGGGCAACGAAGCAGACCGAAATACGAGCCATGGAGGAGCACCTGGAAAAAGCGAACGCGGCCAAGGCCGTTGTTGATAATCCGAACTATATTCCAACCAGTATTCGCAAAAGACCTTCCGTTGCAAATGTGCTCGACAAGCTCAACAACAACATTTTGAGTGTTGAAGGTCTGATTCAGAAAGAGCACGACTACTCGTCTACGTTGAGCGATATCAGTGTACTGGCTGCAGCAGGCGAAACAGACGAGGCATTTGAGTTATACCACAGCCTGACAAGAAAACATGCTGATCTGGCAACTCGCGTTGACTTGCAAACCGCCATGAAACGTGTCAGTAAGAAAGAACGAGAGCTGGTCAAGCCGGTTCAGGTTAACATCTCGGCTTCATCGAATCCGCGTTCGTCGGATCTTCAAGATAGCATCGTTCTGGCCTCGAAGAATGGCACGAAATTGGAAGCTAATCGGGATCTGATTACGCCCGTCCTCGCCGAAGGAGCCTTGTACGGAATTGACTCGAGTGACGGATCCGTTGTGTGGCGAAAATGGGTTGGGTTTGAAACCAATATTCAACCGCAACTGTATAACGCAGACCTGGTACTGGCTTCCGATCAAAAACATCATGATCTGTTGATGATCAAACGGCTGGATGGAAGTGTTGTTTGGCGAGCCGAGATTGGCGAACCGTTTCTAGCTCCGGCCTTTAATGAATCCATGATTGTCTTGACCGCCAATTCAGGCAAAATCATGAAAATGGATCCGCTGAGCGGGCAAGTCGTGGCTGCGGTGCAGCTTCCACAAACGGCCAATGTTTCCGCGCTGATTGCCGAACGTGATCCTTACATTTATCAACCGGGTTATTATTCCAACCTATACGTTTTGTCGAACGATGATTTGAGCTGCCGAGACGTTTATTACGTTGGCCACTACAAGGGTAGCATTGAGATCCCTCCGCAAAATTGGGTGGGACATGTACTCGTTGCTGTAAACGGTGGTAATCGCTGCGATCTGATTATTCTCAAGCCTGAAAAGGAAGATCAGGGGCTGGATCTGCAATTGGTTCAGCTGCTAAACCGAGTCACGACAGGTCCGGTGAAGACTCCCATGCTTCGCTTTGGTCGGTGGATGCTGGTCGCCTCCGACAATGGCGACTTAAGAATTCTGCAATTGAATCCGGCCGAGGATGAAACGGCACCGATCTCAAAATTTGCGGAAGAGAAATTCGAAAAAGAAAGTGGTCAACCGGCATTCTTGCTGACGCAGGGAAGTCAACTGTGGATCGCTGGCAACGGGATTATGAAGTACCGGATTCAAGGATCACTGGGGAAATTTAATCGTCAATTGATTCTCAACCATGGTGACAGTTTTATTGCTCCCTTGACCAAACTGGAAGACGCGGTGCTTCACGTTCGTCGAAGAGAGGGAAGCGGCATGGTTTCTGTCTCAGCGGTCGATCCAAACACGTTGAAACAGATTTGGCGGACGGATCTTGGCGGTGCTTTGGCTGGTCCTCCCTTCATGGTCGATGGCCAACTGCAGGCGGTCTCAAACCAAGGTGATCTTTTCTTGATCGATAGCGATGCACAATCAAAAGGTTATGCAGAAAACGCGTTCAAATCGAGCGAGATCATTGAAAGTCTTATGTTCGGTCAGGCAATAGACCTGGGCGATAACAAGTTTGCCGTGATTGGACTCGAGGGTCGGGACGATTTGTTGTATATCGAAAATGGTAAAAGCCGTTTGCTGAAGCTCCAGGATCCTGCGAATGCGATTGCGGCTCCCCCCATCGGTTTGGCTGGAAGTCTGATTGTTCCTTCCAAGAAGGGGCAAGTCGTGCGAATCGAACCGCGGACCGGCCTAATGATCGGTGCCCCTTTCCAGCCGCCGATTCGTCCCGGCGTCAATGTGGATTGGAAAACGCCTGTCGTTGTCCAGAACCAGATTTTCGCAATCGCCAAAGGCGCTGCCGATGGTTCCCCAAGTGCCGTTTACCTGCTTGATGGCGGAGACGGACGCTCGCTCAAGCAGCTGGCCGGCATCGAATCGGATTCGAAGATTAAGTCAGGTCTGGCCGTGATCGGCAACACAGTATTTGTGGTTATCTCAAGCGATCAAGGTGATCAACTGATCGGTCTCGATACACAAAACGGTCTTGAGTCAACAGGCGTTGCGAATCTTCCCGACAATTACGTTGACGGACCCTGGTCAGTCGGTGACAAGATTCTAGTCAGGCTTGATTCGGACGAAATGGTTTGTTTCGATTCCAAGCTAAAAAGCAAGTGGAGAATTGGCATCCCGCACGAACGTTTCGCAGGTAGCCCGCTGTTCGCCAATGGCAAAATCGCGATTGTAATACAGAGCGGAAAACTCGTCTGGTTGGAGTCCGAAACCGGTAAGACAGTCAGTGCAAGTGAACTGGGACAACCTGTTGTCAGCGTACGCCAAGAAGGAAATCGGCTGCTCTTTGGTGGCATGGACGGTACCGTGCATATCGGGCCGACGGTTCAATAAAAGATAATCAATCAACTGCAGCAACCTATGAGTAAGCGGACTCAAATTTCAGCGAGTAAGGGCGAAACGATGCTGCGCTGCGCAATCACCTTAATTTGCGTTTTTGGATTGTCATTTTTCTCCTCCAACCTGTTTGCACAGGTAATCGAGAAAGTTGACCTCCCCACGGCTTTGGAAGGACCGCTTCTTGAAGAGGATCCGTTTGATCTTGTTTTTCTCGACTCGTACAACCGCGACGCAATCATGAAGATTGTTCCGCTCAAAAACCCAATCAAAGCCCCCTTTCCGACGGACGGATTTCTTGTGTTTGAGTTTGCGGAGGAAAGTGAAAACTTGTTACAAGTTCCGTGGGTGCGAGTTGTCGACTATAAGTCCTTTAGTGAGTTAGTAATCGCAGAAGCTGATCGCTGGTTGGCAGAGAAAGAATACGCCAAAGCGTTTCGAAACTTTCTCTACCTCTACGATCGGGGTGGCAAAGGCGATCCGAAAATCGAAAACGCTCTTCGGACATGTTTGTTTCAGGATGGTGTTGAGAGTTTTCGCGCAGCCTCAGATGCGGTGAAAGCCGGAGAGAATGCCGCTGGGAAGTTTGAGCTGGCCTTGTCCATTTTTGAAGACATTTACGCAACACAACCTGACTTCAAAGTCGACGGGCTTCCGAGAACCCTGCTGGAAATAAATCTGGCTTGTTACGAGGGAATCGTTCAAGGTTACGAGCGGGAAGGCGAATACGAGATGATTCGGAATCTGTTGACGCAGGTTTCAAAGACTTACGGTCCCAAAGCCGATCCGTTATTGAACAAGTGGAAAGAAATATTTGAAGAAAAAAGTGATGAACTGCTCAGTCAAGCAGAAGCGTTCGCCAATGCCGGTGAAGGATTGGCCGCTCACGCGGCGGTTCGCCGGGCCAACAGTATCTTTCCCGATCGCAAAGCCACACTGAGAGTTTACAGCAAGATCGTTGAGCAATTTCCGTTGGTTTTTGTGGGCGTTACCCAAGGTCCGCAAGACGCGAATCCCGAGCGGCTGGAGAATTGGGGCGCACGCCGAATCGGCAAAATGACGCAGAGGGCAATGATCGAGTTTTCGGGCCTTACTGACGAAGGTGGTCGTTATGACTTTTTGAACGGTCAGATGACCCTGATTGATGACATCGGCCTGGAATATCGCCTTGAGATTCTGCCCAACCAAAACAAGTTCGCGGTTCCGCCAATCACGGCATGGCAGGTGGCAAGCCGTTTACAATCCTTTGCTGATCCAAGTTCTGACAATTACAAGGTTGCGTGGGCAAAGATACTTGAATGGGTTGAAATTGAGAATGAAAACCAAGTTCGAATTAAATTGAAAGTTCCATTCGTCAGACCTGAAGCACTGCTGCAATTACCGTACGAGGACCTCGGAGAAGAAGGTTTGCCCGTGCAAAACGGACCGTACGTGATGACGTCCACAGATGATGAGAATTCGACCTATGAACTCAATCCTCTTTATCCACGTGTTGCTGACCGGCAGCATCCGGCGATCATAGAAAAACAGTTTCGCTTTGCTTCGGAAGCCGTCGATGCGTTGGTCAAAGGCGACATTGATGTTCTGGATCGAGTCCCGATCGCGGAAATCCCAAAGTTAACCAAAGACAAGAACGTTCAGGTTCGACCTTACGCGGTGCCCACGATTCACATGCTGGTACCGAACCCAAGGAATGAGTTCGTTCGAGACAAGAATTTCCGGAGCGGTTTGCTCAGAGGCATTAATCGGGAACTAATTGTTAACGAAGTGATCTGTAATGGTCAGGAAATTAGTGGTTGCGAGACGATCAGCGGACCGCTGCCACGTGGGACCGTCGACAATGATCAACTTGCTTACGGTTACAATTTGCGGGTCAGGGTCCATCCCTACAATAATCGTTTGGGGATGGTGCTGGCCCAGTTGGTTAATGAGAGGCTGGAAGCCAAGCGACGCGAAGACGGCGTTAAGGATCCTGTTGTGGAACGCCCGCCCATGATTCTGGCTCATCCAACCGACCACGTTGCGACCGTTGCCTGTCGCTCGATCGCGCAAATGTGGCGTGAGATTGGTGTGCAAACGATATTGAAACCGCTGCCCGATGGCGAGACTCTGCCTCAAGACGACGATTGGGATTTTTTGTATGTCGCGTCTTCAATTGAAGAGCCTTTAGTTGACATTAAAAAGATTATTGGGCGAACTGGATACGCGAAAAACATCAGTGCAACGATTGAACAATCTCTCAAACAACTCAGTTACAGTAGCAGTTGGCAATCGAGCTGCTCAATTTTGAGGCGGATTCATCGACAGATTTCCAACGAAGTTGCGGTTTTGCCACTTTGGCAACTTAACGAGTATTTTGCTCATCGCAACAACGTAACCGAAGTTGGCCGCGACCTGGTCCACCTCTATCAAAATGTCGAACGATGGCGGATCTATCCGATTGATGCTGAGCAAAATAAGCCGTAAGTCGACCGAGATGGTTCGAAGTAAATTTATGATCCGAACAATTTTTCAATCGAATTCAAGGCAACGCCGACGTTTCCAGAGACGTTGGCTGCTCATCGGCGCGCTGGCAACGATTTGTCTCGCTAATACGGGTTCGAGCGGTTTTTCGCAGGCTCAACCCGCGGCCATCGCTGAAACCAAATCGCAAAAAACGACCGGCGAAGCCGAAAAAGCTGCCTGGGAGTTCCGCCCTTATCAAGTTGCGGTTTGGTTGTGTCCCGATGGCTCGCCGGGCATCGCCTCAAACCTGGAAGCGATCAAGAAAGAGTTAGTCCGGCAATCGGAACTGATCGATCCCAGCGGCTGGGTATTGACTGTCGAAACGCCTCCAAGTCAGTGGCGTTGGGCGTTCATTAATTCCATCGGTAGTCCAGAAGCCTACACGGAAGAACTTCCCAAGCTCGATTCGCTTTCGGGTTTCGATAAATTAATGGTCGTTCGGTTGGGCATGCGCGAAGGTCGTTATCAGTGCCAGGCTCGTGAACTCGATATTCGCACACAGCAATGGGGACCGATTCAAGACGGCGGTTCAGCCAGAATTGAAGATTTTGATTCGGTTATTATTGAAGCCATTAGTCGCGCGTTTATGCCGATCGCTCGTGTCGATCGTGTCTCCGTAAACGATGAAGTGTTCTTGCGAGTGCGAGCCATGCGAATTTGTCGTCGCTTGGACAGGACCGAGGAGGGCGGCTGGGAAGTCAATCCCAATACCGATTCGCCAGTTTGGATTGACCCGAACGACCGTTTCTTGCCCGTGATTCGTCGAACTGACCGTCAAGGCAATCTGATTGCCCTGGAACCGATCGACTTTACGTTTCTTACCATCGAGGAGCAGAACGGACCCCAGTCGATTTGTTCCATTCAATCGTATCATCGCGCGCCATTGGCTGGTCGAACGAGTAAACGGGCTCAGAAACTGGCCCTGGTCATTCGTCCGCCAGCTCGTTCAACGGTTCTGCGACTCGTTTCCCGAGGAGACAAACCAGTTCCCCTGGAGGGTTACGAAATCTGGTCCAGACCTCCCGGTGCAGATAGAAGCGAATCTAGGTTGATTGGCAAAACGGATTGGAAGGGCGAATTTGAGGTTACCCCGAGTGAAAGCGGGATGCGAATCCTGTTAATCAAACATGGAGAACGCGGGCTGAAAAAACTCCCCATGATTCCGGGACTGCACGCAAGGCTCGAATCGACCGTTCCGGATGACGAAACACGTTTGTACGCCGAAGGTATTATCTCCGGAATGCAGAACGAAATTCTCAACCTTGTCGTCCAGCGCCAGGTATACGAGGCCGAAATCGACATTGCCTTGAAGGAAAATAATCTAACCGAAGCTCGTGAGCTGCTCTCGAAGTATGAAGACCTCTCCACGCCCCAGGAACTCAGCAATCGCCTTTCGGACGAAGAATCCAGCTTGCGAGCGCAAACGGACGATCGTCGTGAACTTGAATTTATTTCAACGATGTTTAACAACTTGCGCGAAATTCTCGGTTCAAAAATCGTTGAGTCCAGGGAGTTAGAGTTGCGAAAACGACTTCAGGAAGCGTCTTCGCCATCGTCAACTACCCCAGAACAAGCGACAAGCGAGCGGCCGTAGGGGTTTCCAGCGTTGGATTAGAAAGTTGTAAAAGAAACGACAAGGAGCGTACCTACTATTGACTTACAAGGCCATATAGTTGTTATCCGCTTTGCGGTCACGTTGGTTTCATGTCCATACTTTCTGTTCATTTGGAGGCAAGCGCCGTCCTCGTATCGCGACGCGCCACTTTCAGCGATTCAACGAATGTTTTGAGGCAAGGTAGAACAGCGCCATCCCTCCACAAATAGCATGACTTCTTACGCTGAAATTAACTCTTCGAGTGAATAGCCCCAAATGGGAATGTCGGCAGTGTCCTTTCCCTTGAGCTGGCCATCGACCAGATATTCCTTGCCCATGACCTCTTGTCCCCATTCGATGAAGCTGTCGATCTCGGGCGTCGTGACATCCACCAAATCCGCCAGATAGCGAAAGTCGCAAAGTCCGTAGGGAATGTCGTCCTGAAAGTACCGATGTCCCGCCGGGCATGTGACTTGGCCAGGGGTGTTGGTTTGCTCGACCGGCGCGGTGATGCCCGTATAGGCCCGGTTGGATCGATAGGCCGTGTAGAGCGACGAGGCGTCTCCGACGTTGTCCCCGTAGGCCTGAAAAATTTCCAGGCGAGACTTGATTGCGGACAGGTCAATTTCGGGATATCTTTGCGCGATGGCGTCGCGAATTTGGAGGGCCTCCTCGTTCAATCGCTCCAGCGAG
>JAHEJI010000087.1 GCA_024638965.1 Planctomycetaceae bacterium | reverse complement strand
ATTGCGTGACCGGAAGAAGAAAATGGTGATGTTGAGCGAGTCACTTTGCTCCGCATCCGACGCGGTCTGAAAAGGGACAGGAATAATTAATTGCGAATGGTGAATGGTGAATGGTGAATTGCTAATCGGCCTCAGGTAATCGGAAGTAAGATTGAGCGCATCGTTTAACCGCGTGGGCAACGCACAATGGCACTTACTTTAGTTCCAACTTCTCCCAAGTTTGGGAGAGGTCGACGTCTCAGCGTCGGGTGAGGGTTGTTGATTCCGCAAGGAATCTTTTCGTTTCACTCTCCGGGAACCCCACGTGTCGTCGAGAGCGGGGCAGGAATAATTAATTGCGAATGGTGAATCGCTAATTGAAGCATTCTGCTGATCGCAAAACTCAACTGAGCACGCAAGTTAGCAATTCACCATTCACAGTTCATCATTAATTATTAAAAAGACGCCGCCAATAGTTCTTTGCGATTGCACTCAAAGCTCTATCAAAACTAGCAGCGGCTTTCAACAAAATACATGATACGAAATCTACTTCGCTCCCATTGCGTTTTTGATTGCTTTCACGCATTCGTGTTTTTTGCGATTGACGGCTACATCTAACGCGGTCCGGCCTTTGGAGTCTTTGACAAATGGGTCCGCGCCTTTTCCCAATAATATGTCGACTTGTGAAATCCTTCCGACGCTCGCGGCTGCCATCAAGGGGGTCATGCTCATTTTGGATTTCGCGTTTACATCGGCACCGGCTGCCAGCAACAGCTCGAAAACATCGTCGGCTTTCTCGCGACCAAAGATCGCGTGACTCAATAGTGGAATTTCGTGTGCGCCCGGGCAAGCGGGCAGCTTTGGATACACTTTCAGCATTTCTGCGACGACGGGTTTTAGACCCAACATGACTGCCGCCGGTGCATCCAATCGAGCGCCGTTTTCAAGTAACAACTCAGCGATTTCAGGCCGTCCAACATGTGACGCCGCGTTCAAACCCGTCTCCCAATCACCGCCGGCCCAATCCCAAGCGGCGTTAACCAGTGCGGGCTCCTCTTTCAACATTGATTTGACCGTTTCGATGTCACCATGTGATTTACCGACGAATTTGCCGACCATTGCCAAGTCAAGTTTGGCAGTTTCGTCTTTCTTGTCGTCTGCAAAGATCCATCTAGCCGATCCGACTGTGACTCCTGCAACCACTGCGCCAGTCACAAACTGTCTTCGCGTTGTCATCGCACACCACCCGTTCAAAAAATGCAAAAAAGGAACATTTGAAAAGTGCCCAAGTATAACGGCGATTAGAACAAAATTGCAAAATTGCAGAAAAACATGGCAACGATTCCCGGTGCCCGTGTTTCAACGCGGACGATACGCAGTTTTACCGGAGAACGCGCCAACGTTTTGGCGGCCAGTCGATGTGAGTCACAACGCCTTGTAGGTGCGACTCTGGAACAGCGAATGGCTGATATCCCGGCGCACCCTCTCGCCACGATCGAGAATCCAATGAAGCGACTGAAAAATCGCCTAGAACGAAATATTCTTTTTCGCCAAGAGCGGCAGGATTATCTTCCGTACCCCATAAGTCAACATTCCAACCCGGCATTTCAGATACGAACTCGATTCCTTGTAAATACTCTGGGAGTAGCAGACGTTTGCCATCAGCCCACACAGCTCCATCCTTAATCTGAATCGTTTCGCCCGGCAGTCCGATAAGACGCATCATATAGTTGGTATTTGGATTTTCTGGTGCTTGGAAAAATACGACATCCCAACGACGAGGTTTGTAAAATTTGTTCACGAAAAAGCGGTCATTTACGTCAACGCGTCGGTTGATATCCGAAATCTGGTTGACATGAAAGTTATCACAAATCATAAACCGCGAATCTGACCAGACCTGTCGGTCGTCTAAAGCCGTACAGTAATTGGGTAGCCCACAATCTGGACAAATCGCTTGCCAACAATTTCCCCTAATCGTTGGAGCCATTGCATTTGTTGAAGTCGTGAATGCTTCATAAATAAACGGACGAAACACGAACATGACAAATATTATCATCAAAATGGACGCGATTAGCGTAGCAAGCCATGCTTGCATTGCTCGAAGAAAAGACGTGTCAAAGACCCATCGAATAATCAGGCAAGGAATCAATATTGACGCCACGATTTGTGCGATTGAAATCGCGATTAATTGCGAATCGGTTGATGGTGCGTAGAGCTCACAAAGAATGGCAACGGGAATGCTCAACAGGAAGACGAAAATGGTCGCTTTGACAATTTGACGAATTGTAATATCTTGAACGTTCGCCCAACGCAGGCCCAGACGAAGAAAAAGCACCCATAACAAAAAGGCAAGCCCCAGCAAAATCAGGAAGGCCGTAAACAGGATTATCGTTGAGGCCATATAAAACCGTCAGATTGATCGCGCGAAGAGACTCGGGACTCGCAGGTCGAGGGGGACGACAAGCCACCCATTTTTTGGTGGAGACCCGCTAGGACATTTGGATTCTTTTTTGACGCTTAGTATACTAGATCTCCGCTGTTACATCGTCTCAACTCAATTTCAACGAGCCTGGAATGAAGAAGAATCTTTTTTTGAGCATCGTAGTTTTCCTTGCCAGTTCAATTCTGGCCATCGAAAACGCTGCAGCGCAATTTGTTTTGGAAGACGTGATTGTCAGTGAGTTTTACGATGACATTCTGCGTGTTAATAATGGCTCCGTAACGGATCTGTTTGATATTGCCCAAAGTGACAACATCTCTAGCATTGCAATCGCCGATTCGACGACGGCGTACGTCGTCAACTTTACTGAAATCTGGAGAGTTGATCTCGTTTCAAACTCGGTGACGACACTGGCCACGATTAGTGGTACCTCGCCATCCGAAATTGCAATGGATCTGAACGGTGATTTGTTAGTCGTGACTAGCAGCAACGGAGTTGAACGAGTCAACACGGCCACGGGCGCGGTTACTTTGGTTTATGACGATATATTTTTTTCTGCGGACGATATTGCGGTATCGGCTGAAGGCCACATTTACGTGACCGAGTTCTTCGGCGGACTAGGAAGGATCAACGACAGCGGTGGCTGGACAAAACTTGGCGATTGGGACACAGACTTCTTCAGCCACGTTGCCATGGGCCCTGATGGCTACCTGTACCTGGCGACCGAGCACGGCGATATTTATCGAGTCAATCCGACGTCGGGTGCTGGTATCAAGATTTTCGACGACGTCTTTACCTTTATCGATGACCTTAAAGTCTCGGCAAGCGGACTGATCTACCTGGCTGGTGAAATGGACACTGATGGAGATGGCCTGGTGGAAAGCATGGTGATGACTTTGGATTGGCAAACTGGAGATGTCGAGATCGTGGTCGACGAAAACATGGTCGGGGATCCGAGGCCTCCGTTTTTTAACCCAATCGACATCGAAATTTTCGACGGAATGTTTTATTTTTCGGCGCCTGCGGAAGTCGTTCCGACAACGTTGACCGTTAACCGAGGCTCGTTGTCAAATGGTGGCGTTACGGAACTAGCTGAAAGCGATGACCAATACGCCGTCCTCGACCCGCTGTTTCATACGTTTCGGTACCAACTGCAATTCACAGTTGCCTCGACGTCACCAACGTCAGCACCGAGTAAATTTGAATTCAGTTACGAATCTAAGGCGCTTAATTTTGTTGGCACAGTGGAACAAGAGATCGACTTGTTCAACTACGATATCGGGCAATTTGAAACCGTTGATACCCGCCTTGCGACCTCCACGGATTCTGTGGTCACCCTAACACCGGGCGGTGATCCTGCGCGGTTCGTCCAACCTGGAACAAACGCCATCCAGGCGCGGATCAGCTACCAGAATTCTTTGCCGTTTTGGGTCTTCAATACGCAAAACCTTTACCTGCCGTATCGCGTAAGGGCGGATCAAGTTTTGTGGACGATTTCGCCTTGACGATTGAGAGTCGAATTCTCACCCATCCCGCTACGATTTTAGTCGTCGTTGACGCGCGGATCCGGTCGAAACTTGATCCCGTGTTCCAGACTGGTGGCTCGTTTGACGGCGAAACTGCCAAACCTGTCCCTGATTTGGTCGGTCGTTTTGTCGATCTGTTTGGCTTTTTCATTAGCTTCGCGATCAAATAACATTTGCTGCACTTGCTGGTCGCAGCTGAGATGGCTCACGCCAACACCGATCAGCCGAATGCCGCGTTGTACGCCGTCGAGGTTATCCGCCAAAAGTTCGTTCGCGACTTCGCTCAACGGGCGAGTTGCGTTGGTCGGTTCACGTAAGGTCTGGGCTCGTGTAATGGTATCGAAGTTCGAAAAGCGAATTTTGATCTGTACCGTGCGACCGATAATGTCATGTCGCCGCATACGTCTTGCGACCTGGTCGGTTAATTCAAGTAGCCACGCCGCTAATGTATCGGCATCTGTTATATCCTTCGAGAATGTTGTTTCGTGGGAAATCGACTTGGCATCCCGATCGGGGACAACCGGTCGAGTATCGAGTCCTCTTGAGAGTCGCCAAAAATGTTCGCTATTGAGTCCAAACGCTGTTTTCAATGTCGAAAACGGGAGTTCTCGCAATTGTCCGATCGTCTTCACGCCGATTGAGTTGAGTTTTTTTTGTGTCTGCTTCCCGACGCCCCAAACTCGCGATACAGACAGAGGAGCGAGGAATTCGAGGATGCCATTTGTCGAAACGACGACCAGGCCGTTCGGTTTTTCGAGATCACTGGCAAGTTTGGCCAGGAATTTGTTGGGGGCTACGCCGGCCGATGCAACCAATCCCAATTCATCCCAAATCTTTTGTTTGATTTGTCGGGCAATGGATGGCGCGTCACCGAACAGCCCTGTGGATCCGGTCACGTCAAGAAAAGCTTCGTCTAACGAGAGCGGTTCGACCAGCGAAGTGAAGCTGTGAAAGATCTCTCGAATTTGTTTCGAGATTTTCGCATAGTGCTCCATCCGCGGTTTGATAAAAACAGCATTGGGGCACAATCGAATTGCCTTCGACGCCGGCATCGCACTATGCAAACCGTATTCGCGAGCCTCGTAGCTGGCAGCCGATATTACGCCGCGGCCCTTGGGTGAGCCTCCAACGACAACCGGTAATCCAACCAGTTTCGGATTGTCACGGATCTCAACCGACGCGTAAAACGCGTCCATGTCGATATGGAGAATCATGATCCAATCATTGCTCGCCGATTCCCAGTATGGGATTATGATAGACAAATTGCCAAAAGTGCCGCTGTCCAAATGTGTTCTTAATAAGGCAAATCAGAAATCAGTTCGCCGAAGTTTCTTGTTCCCATTTGGGCAAAACTGACTGGATCGATCGTGTCCGTAATCGAGTGAACCGAACCATCGCCAAGTACAAAATTAGTGACGCCCGGGTGCATGCTGCTGAACTGAGCAAACGGGTGATGATCCGTATTGGGTGGCTCGGCCGCCCAAGCCACGACTCGCCAGGTCGGTTTCTCGGCACCATGCACGACTCCAACCCAACTGGAATCCATCCCGATCGAATGTCGCTCGCCCGCCATCAAAGTCTGGCTCGTACCGTCAATGACGTCCGTCAATCGTATTCGACTATTCCAGGAGAATAGACCACCGCCGTCAAAATCAGTTCCTCGATCGTATTCATGGGGACAGTTGTCCTTTGGCGGGTCTAGAGGGTCCCACGTCAAACCGAGCGAGGCAACATAATTCGTCTCGGAGATTTCCATCGGCAGGTGATCGGTACCAAGTGGATCGAAACCACCATCCCCAGCTGCATTGAGAACGAACGTCTTTTTTGTTTGAGCCTCATCGCTGGGGCAAAAATAGCTGGGAACATAAAACTTGATTGCCTCAACGTGATCTGGATCTTCAATGAGCTTGTTCATATCGATCAGGTCGTACAAATTCTGTTGTTCCATATACGGCAAAATCGCGGACGCCCACCCCCATCCTGGCAAGCCGAGTTGCGAACTCGCTTTCCAACCGGCTGGCAGATGATCATTCGCCGCCTCATAGTTGTGGATGGCTAATCCGATTTGGTGCAAATTGTTCTTGCAGGCTGTACGTCGCGCGGCCTCGCGCACTTGTTGAACAGCCGGAAGAAGCATCGCAATGAGAATCCCGATGATGGCGATCACTACTAACAGCTCAACGAGTGTGAACGCACTCGATGTTTGTCGTCGAGTAACTTGAAAAGACACCTCAAACCCTCCACTTTTTGCCCCGTTTAACGAATTTGATTGTAATGTAGATAGTTGGATGGAGTCAAAAATTGCTGTTGCCAAACCAAAATAAGCGTGTAATTGTTACCAAACAATGTGTTCCTTGGTTGTTCGAGTGTTTTGTGGGACTCCGGTTTTTTGCATTCGAATCCCCCGTTAATCCTTTGTCCGGGATCCCGTAAGTCTTCAATTTTCCCAATAAATTCAGTTCGAAAACGAATAGTTCTGCAATCACAAAATGGCTTATACTAACGCCAATTCGAAAGACGAAAAGATAAAATGATATGTTTAGCTGGATAAGGCAAAAAATCATCAACGGCTATTTTGGCATCGGTTCAGCCCCGTTGGCAAACAACCACGAAATGAAACCCGAATCAACGGAAAACCAAATCAGGCGATTGGAGTCCAAAGTCAACTTCTTGACTCGACTGTCGATCGCCCAAACCTCAGCCCTTGGGATTCTTCTGGTGCTAAACCTGATGCCATCAACATCTACGTTTGTCATGGTGGTTTTCGTGGCGATTGCATTTGTCGCCGTCTTTCACAGGTTCTTGCCAACATGGGCTGGTTGGGCCGCACGTGCGATTGGCGCGATGCTTCGGGACAAGACTGAAAACGAGTCCACGAAAGAAAGTTTTTAGAGTCGAGCGGCCGCTTTCATTCTGGACTAAGCATCATTGCTCGTTTGTCGATCCGTAATGTGGCGTGCTCTCATGCCTGCCCGCCCCGTGCCCTCTATTTTAGTTTGTCCGGGATATTGGATGCCTAGAACGTGAAGATATACTGCGAGAAAGTGAGCCCCGATGTGGTTGCGCAAATGCAACAAGACTATTTGGCTACGCTGACGGCTCCTCAGGATGCTTATTGGCAAGAGGGTTTGATTGCCGCTTCCGATCACTTGGAAATACGGTTGGATGGCCGCCGGGCTGGGTATTTCGTGTTGGATTCCCAAAATCAGCTGATGCAGTTTCATTTGGCAGAAATGCAAGACGGGCCGAATGTCTTTCAACAGGTATTGAAAAGCCTTGGGATAAAAACGGCGTTGGCCGCAAGCATCGAGCCTTTCTACTTCTGTTTATGCCTGGATCTTCAGCACATGGCTCAGGTTCATACCTATCTTTTTTCCGATCACAGCAAACGGGAACCTGTGTTGACCACAATTAGCGGTCACCGGTTCCGCAAGGCAAGTATCGACGATTTGGCCAAGGTTCTACCGTTATTGACGGGCGGCGATGAATTCGTGGATTTGGAAACCGTTGAAGCCCATTTTGATGGTCCCGCGGATTACGCCAAAATGGTCATCGAGGCGGGCATACTTCACGTTCTTGAGAAGGACGGTGAGATTTTAGGCACCGGCGAATTCAGGGAACGCAAGACCTGGGTGCCTTACGCCGACGTGGGTATGATCGTCAACAAAAAATATCGTCGGATGGGCGTGGGTACGTACCTGCTGGCTTTACTCAAACAGAAAGCCGAACAACAAGGCTTGAAGCCAATCTGTTCTTGTGAGGCCGGCAATGTGGGCTCGCGCAAGGCCGTTGAGAATGCCGGGTTCATCGCAAATCATCGGGTCGTCAAATTCTCTTTCTGAAAAGTCCGTTAGGAAACCGGTTCAGCCTAAGTTTCGCCCGCTTAACCGGTTTAGATTTGGCGGCAACTACTTCTTTAACACGTCGGCGAAGGCAGCACGGAATTTTTCCATTTTCGGTTGAATGACGGCCCGACAATAACCCCCATTGGGATTGTTCTTGAAGTAATTCTGATGATAATCCTCGGCAAAGGAAAAGTTCTCGACGGGTTTTATCTCCGTGACGACATCTTTCTCAAAAGCTCCCACGTCGTTGAGCTTTTTCTTGTACAGTTCGGCATACTTCCGTTGCTCGTCGGTGTGATAATAAATGCCGGAACGATATTGAGTCCCTTTATCGGCTCCCTGCCGGTTGAGGCTGGTCGGATCATGTGTTCGCCAAAACACGTGCAAGATTTTTCCGAGCGAAACTTTGGCTGGATCGAACACAATCTGGCAAACTTCGGCATGCCCAGTTCGCCCACTCGAAACTTGTTCGTAGGTTGGATTCGGAACGGTCCCGTTGCAATAGCCCGATTTCACAGAAACAACGCCTTCGACTTCTTGAAAAACGGCCTCCACGCACCAAAAACATCCTGCGCCGACCGTAATTGTTTCCAATGGGGTTGCAGGCATCAGTTTTGTTCCCTGTCGATTCGTTTTTCGTTTTGAGCCTTCTTGGATTGTTTCCGACACCTTGGCTGATGGGGAAACCGAAGTCGAGTTTTTGAGGGGCTTGCTCTCAGATTGGAGTGCCTCCAATTTGTGCGAACTGGAACTCAATTGCGCAATCGAGATCGCGAGAAGGCATACGAGCTTAACGTGCTTATGAGACATAGTATTACTCCGCCGAAAGCAGACGAGAATTAACAGGCTTGGCCATCAAATTTTAATTGAAAAAAAGCCCGATTTGAAACAGCTCAATTCGGGCTTCGTCTGACACTCACGGCATGGCAAATTAGACGTGGACGGTGTAACCGTTGTGATAATCATGGCGAATCATTTTTCCAACTTCCTCGCTGGAATCAGCAGCGACCATGGCCTCCGCGTCCCAATCGACTTTTTTGCCGGACCAAACGGCCAAATTGCCCAGCAAAATCGTCTCCGTCAGCGGACCAGCGTAATCAGGGAAGTTTGAAACAGGCGTTTCGCCACCCTTGATGCCTTCAGCAAATTCCGTGAAATGCCCCGGAGATTTTTTGTACTCGACGTTTTCGGCGATTTTGCGCTGGTTGGTAAATTCACCGTCGACAATAATTCCAGTATCACGTACTTCTCCGCCGTAGTCACCCGGCGAATAGAACTTGCCTTGATCACCGACGACCAATGCCGCACTCGTGAAATGACGTTCTCTGCCATTTTCTCGTTTTTGTTTTGGCAAGTCGGACATCAGCTCTTCAGACGGTTTTTCACCACCATCGTACCAGATCATTTTCAATGCCGGACGACCTTCGAATTCGGGAAATTCGAATACGATCTTCGACGATTCCGGATAACAGACTTGGTCGTGCTCTTTGTTAACCGATACCACGGAAGTCGGGAATTTCAGGTCCAGTGCCATGTACGCCATGTTCAACGTGTGGCAAGCCATGTCACCGAGAGCGCCGGTGCCGAATTTCCAGAATCCGCGCCATTTGAATGGGTGAATCTCTGGACTATAAGGCTCCGAAACTGCTGGACCGATCCAGTTATCCCAATGAATTTGTTTCCTGCGAGCATCCCAAGCGGCAACATCCTCGCCTTCGTCGGGTGCCGTTTTGACTTTCAGACCGACGCTTTGCGGCCACACAGGTCGGTTCGTCCACACGTGAACTTCCTTTACCGTTCCGACAGTCCCGTTGCGAATGAGGGCCGCCGACAGCCGCAGGTTGCTGAGTGCGGTCCCCTGGTTTCCCATTTGCGTGACCAGTTCATTTTCGCGAGCCACCTCGCCCATCATTCGAGCCTCTTCAATCGAATGAGTTAGAGGTTTTTGGCAAAAGCAATGCTTGCCCATTCTCATCGCCATTAGAGCAGCAACGGCATGTGTGTGGTCCGGCGTGCTGACGGTGACCGCATCGATTTCAGCTCCCTTCTCTTCGAGCATCTTGCGGAAATCGTGGTAGTGGGCCGCACCAGGAAATTTGTCGGTGGCGTCACCGAGAGTTCTCTCATCGATGTCGCAGATCGCGACGACTTTTCCATGGTTCTTTGCTGATTCGGAATCGCTGGAACCTTTGCCGCCGATGCCAATACACGCGAATCGAATTTCTTCGTTAGCTGACAGGCTGGGTTTGGCTGAAACGCCGCCTGCAACCCAAAAGCCAACACCGAGGGCAGCCGTTGACTTGACAAATGTTCGACGCGTTGTGTTGGGAAGTGTGGCTTTAGCTGGTCGTGTTTGAGGGTTCTTTTTCTTGCTCATTTTATTCCTGAAGTAAGAACATACATGTCGATCTTCCCAGTCTGAAGAAGATTTGATCGTCACTAAAAAACACATGATCCGCAGCAAAACAGAATAACTGTGGAGACAGTTAGAATCAATCCGCAACGAGCTTTGATGCCGCAAAAATAGAGTGTTTCTCCACGGACAGTGTAGCAACAATGGTCTCAATTGTTGTCAGCATGTTCTCGGCCCCAATTGGGACAATTGCAGCTACAGAATACGATTTATTGGTCGTCGTACTTGGCACGTAAACGTTTTACGATTTTCTCGATTTCGCCCCGTTCCAGGGTCGATTCGGCGATTTCTACTGCCCGATTTTCCGCAAGTCGCGCTTGTCGCCGTCTGCCGGAGTCACGCATCATCATCGCTTTGTGAAGCAAAGTCGCGCTGCGCAGGTCGGTTGGCATATTGGTGTTGTCAGCAAAATTGTCGAGCGTTTGCAACGCCTCGGCCATTTTTTCCTGTTCGTACAAAACGTCAGCTTTTGCAGCGACCACCTCGACAAGCACATCGGGTGCGTTGGATGCGACCTGAATGGCGTTATCGTAAGCGTCGATCGCTTCGTCAAAGTTACCATCAGATTCGTGAATATCACCTAACGCCTTCCAAAGGTGCATGTTGTCTTGTCCGTCAACGATGGAATCATTGAGCAACTTCAAAGCTTCGGCTTTGCGGCCCGAACCAACCATCAAGAGAATCTTCTTGACGATCAGCCGTTCTCGAGTTTCCGTCTCGGCTCCCTCCAGATTGATCATCTCATCGAGAAGTTCGTCCAGCCGCTCATTGTCGTTCAATTTTCGAACGAGATTGAGTTTTATCTGCATCAAAGTGATCCGTTCAGCAGGCGGAAACTTGAGTTCCTCCATTACATCGTCAATGAACTGGATTGCCTTTTCGGGTTTTTCCAAACGAGAAATCATCAAGATGTCGGTCATGACAATCTTGCGCATCTCGGATTCTTTTTGCGCGTTCCATTTTCCGCGCAGGCCCAGTTCATCTTCTTTGTCAAGTTCGATGATCTCGGCGACGATGTCTTCGTAATAGACCGACACAATCAGCTCGTCCAAACCGGAGATCGCTTCGTCGAGCAGTTTGGCTCGTTCCGCCCCCTCTGCGTTTTCGGCCTCTTTCAATTTCTGGTCGCGAACAATTCGCGCCTGACGGAATTCTTCAAGCGCTCCCAAATAGTTTTCCGGTCCGCCTTCCTGGTAACCTGTAATCGCATAAGGTTTCGAATTCACATCGACCAACACAACCGTGGGATAACCCTCGATGCCATACCGATTTGCCATTTCCTTATTCTGAGCCTTCAAGTCATCTGTCTGAGGCAGGTCTTGCGGAAAGTCAAATTTGACCAGTACAAAGTGCAGCGACGCTTCGAATTGGAAATCTTCTCGCCCGGTAACTTGCTCTTCGAGCTGCTTGCAAGGCGGGCACCAATCGGAACCGGTAAAGAGCAGCAGCAAGTCTTTTTCTTGAGAACGCGCATCGATCAATGCCTGCTTGGCATCATCAGTCCAAAGGTCCTTGAACGAGTCTTCAACGACGTCGTCTGCGACCTTTTTGTCCTGAAACGCGCTTACATCGTGTGCAAAAACAAGGCTCGCGAAGCATACCACCGTCAACACGCCAAACCAAACTGCATGACGATTGTAGAAAGCCTGGGTTGGCTGCGGCATTGGGATTGACCTAAGAGACCAGAATTATCAGCGAAACGCCGCTGTGAATTACTCATATCGTATCTACGGTTGGCGATTATGACAATCTCGCACCGCTCTCAATTTTAACGAACCAGACTGAGCAAAGTTTCGGTTCAATCGCCTCAAACGTCTATTTTCACGTTTGTTTCCACCGACCGCGTGCTTTTGAATAAACGAATAAACCACTTACGTCGTCACCGACGTCGATGGGCTTGATGGGTTAATTCGCATCAACGCCTGGGCCAATGTCGGCAATGTTATACGCTTCGACTTCGAAAGGATTGTCGCGATAAGGATCTTTTTTGATAAGCCACATGTAAAACGAACACCCAAAATAGGCCGGCAGAAAAAACGGTCCCCATCGCTCGTATTGCTTGACGTGTACGTGTTCATGTTCACGAGACACATCAAGTCCCGCCTCAGTCTGGCCCAAAATGGTATGGCCGATCGTCATCGCCATAATGCCCGATGCGAGCGGTCCGCACTGCAGCACCCTTTTGACGACGCCTCCATGAAACTCAACACAGCCCTCGTTGAGCTGACATCGAGCCCCAAATAACATCCCAACTGTACCGATGAGAAGTCCCATCAGTGTGTTGGGTGATGCCCAAATAATGCAAAGCAGTTTAAACAAAACGCCGCTCTTTCGTGAAATAGAAACAAAACTTAAAATTAACCTGGTTCGCCAGAAGGATCCGCTAAATCGGCAGAGTTCGTTAAAAATGCAAGTACTGTCCGATTGCATCGTAGACGCAATGCGCGAAATCGTGAATCTCGACCTAGGATCGATTCCCGGAGAAAACGATAATAATTGTATTGGAATGGTGAATTTCACCACCTAATCGTTTGTTAAAGGTAAAGCTTGGCTCAGAAATGGGTGGAGAATCTGCCGATACAATCTAAGATGGAAACGTAAGGGCATTTTGATTTACAAATTGGAATACCTTAAGTAGGTCTGGGTTATCCCACGACAAGGAAGATCGTCGTAAAGTTTGAGCAAAGGAATTGAAGTGTTTCGAATCAGACAATTGCCTGCCGTTCTCCTCGCCTCCTTCGTTTGCGCTCTCTGTTGTGTCTTTGCCATTGCCACCGAAAACGACGCGATTCGGGAGTTGTTGCGCATTGAAAAACAGATCCATCAGGTTGTCGCCAAAAACATGGAATCGTGTGTTTCCATTTCCGACGGCACTGGCTACGGTTCGGGTGTCGTCGTCAGCGAAGACGGCCTCGTATTGACTGCGGGTCACGTCATGACGACCGATAAGACCTACGACATTATTTTTCCGAGTGGACGAAATGTAAAAGCGCGGCCATTAGGCAAAAATCTCGATATCGATGCAGGCATGTTACAAATCATTGATCCAGAGGGACCGTGGCCAGCCGTCAAGATTTCGAGCAAACCAGTTCAGCTTGGCGATTGGGTTGTCAACATTGGACACTCGGGCGGTTTTGAAGTGGGACGCAAACCTCCGGTCCGATCCGGACGCTATTTGCGCCGCCGTGGCTATCAACTTGTCACCGATGCCGTTTTAATTGGTGGTGATTCCGGCGGACCCTTGTTTAACCTGCAAGGCGAGCTCATCGGGATTCACAGTTCGATCGGCGATACGATTGCTGAAAACCGACACGTCGACATCGTGGCCTTCCGACGACATTGGACACGGATGAAAAGCGGCGAGTCGTGGGGTGCGCTTCCGGAACTTGGTCGCCCCGAAAAAATAGTGAAAGGTGCTTTCATTGGCGTGACCGTTGATCGCAAGCTCGATAATGCGAGGGTCACAAAGGTTCGTCCGGGCTCACCCGCCGATATTGTGGGTATCAACGTGGGCGATGTTGTTGTTGAGTTTGACGGTGAAAAAATCAGTAGCGCGACCCAGCTAATCGAAAAGATCAAACAAAAAAAACCGGGCGATGTTTGCCCGGTTGCCGTGGACCGTAGTGGAACCCTACTTCGTTTCATGATTCGCTTGCGACCGGCCCGTTGACGATCACTGCTCTCCTTTTGTTTCTATCGCGACACAGGAAAACTTGATGAATTTGAAGGCTCTCAATTTTAGTTCGGTTTGGTTCCTTGTTTTCGTCTTGGCGCTGGCTACAACACCAGCGACGGCGCAGCTACCCCAGGACTTGAAGGATGTTTTCGAAGGGATGCTGGACGACCTGGACGAAGATCTTCGCCAGAAATTTCAAAAGGCAATCGACGACAAGACAGCCGAAGTTGAATTCACGGCTGAACAATTTCGACGATTTCAACAGCACCCGATCAATCCGTTTGAGGGTATCGAGTCGATTGAACCGGATGATGTCGATGGCAATGTGATTCTCAAATTCGAACTTCCCAGCATGCGAAATCGACGGGTCAGTGCGTTTGAGCGGCAACATGCTTATCTCCTGAACAGCCTGAATCCGGTCGTTGGCTCGGCAGGAGTTAGCACCGTAGCAATTAAGTCCGATGGTCGGCAGATTGCCCTGGGCGTTGTTGTTCAATCTGATGGATTGGTTTTGACAAAGGCCAGCGAGCTAAAAAACAAGGATCAGATCAACTGCGATTTTGGTTCAGGTGCCACGCTTGCCGCACAAGTCATCAAAACGGACAAAAAGAACGATTTGGCGTTATTGAAAGTCGACGCTAACAACCTGGTACCCGTTCGCTGGTCCGACGAAAAACCCCTGCTCGGATCCTTCCTGTTAACGATGAACGAGAAGAGAAACGTTGTGTCGTTAGGTAGCTACAGCGTTATTCCTCGGTCGACCGCGATTGGGAAACGCGCGCTGCTGGGTGTTCGTCCGGAAACGACTGCCAACGGGGTTCGCATTGGCGAAATAACGCGCGAAACTGCGGCTTGGGCGGCAGGGCTTCGGGACGGTGATGTGATCACCAAGTTTGACGGAGTCGTGATGCGGGACGTAAGTCAGCTGGTCAACCAAATTCGCAAGCACCAACCGGGCGACGAAATTCAGATTGAGTATTTACGAGGCACGACGGCAGAGATCACCACAGCTAGCCTGGCGGCGCTCAGCATCTCGGGCGAACGTGCGGCCGAGTTCAAGATGATGAATCGATTAGGCGCCGTCCCCAGTCGCAAGGCAGACGGATTTCCGTTTGTATTCCAACACGATACGCCCCTTTTTCCCGAACAATGCGGCGGACCCGTCGTCGACCTCCGCGGCAACGTTGTCGGAATTAATATCGCTCGTAACGGACGAGCCGCGACGTATGCAATACCGGCGTCCCATCTGAAAGTTGTTTTGGCTGAAATGTTACAAACAGACGTGGCAGCCCAAAATCGGATTTCGGAGGTCGGAGGTCGGAAGTAGACGGATCTTTTTTCATCCTGGTCTTTGTCCTAATCTTAGTCTTAATCCTAGTCGTACTCCCTTTTTCCCAACGTGAATGCAGAAGTACAAGACGACGATTACGACTAGGCCTACGATTACGACTACGATTGAACAGTGTCGCGTTTCGATTGGTACATCGAGACTGAATCGCTTTTGGGACCAGGACCAAGCTACCGGTCGAAGTGGGACTTGTTGCGCAGGATATGGTGATAATGCTGCGCAAAGCGATGTGCTTCGTCGCGGACGTATTGCAGCAATCGCAAAGCGAACGAATGCCGACTGAGTTTTAGCGGCTGGGTTTCGCCTGGACGAAAAATCTCTTCTTCCTTCTTGGCAATTGAAAGCAGGATCGGAGGATCAATTTCCAGAGTTTCGAATGCGGCAACGGCGCTGCTGAGTTGGCCTTTGCCACCATCAATCAAGAGGATGTCTGGAAATGCATCCTGTTCGTCGTACAGACGTTTGAACCTTCTTAAGACGACCTCGTGAATACTTCGAAAGTCATCAACGCCTTTCACGTTCTTGATTTTGAATCGACGATAACCGGGCTTGAACGGCAACCCGTCAATAAACTTGACGAGACTGGCGACGGTTTCCCCACCGCCGAGATGGGCGATATCGACACCCTCGATGGTACGTGGGGTTTCTGAAAGCTGGAGCACTTTTTTCAGACCGGCAAGCCCCTTTTTGGGGTCGATGTAGAAGACCTCGGGTTGGGCATGCGTGTCCAATTCTCCCCGACGGTCAAGCGATTCCAACAACTCGATTTCGTCCCGAAGTTTGGCAGCAACTTCAAACGCCATCTCTTTGGACGCGGCGAGCATCTCCTCCTTCATCTGCTTGATCAATTTTTTCTTGTTGCCTTTTAAGAACATCTGAAATCGTTTGATGTCCTTGCGATATTCTTCCTTCGAAACGCGTAGATTACAAGGAGCCGTGCATTGCTTGATACTGGCTAACAGGCACGGACGAAACCAACGCCATTGTTCTTCGTTTTCCTCGATATCAAGCGAACAAGTTCGGAACTTGAATATCCGCTGCATCAATTGGACCGCACCTCGCAATGAACCGGCGCTGGCAAACGGTCCATAAAGCTTGACGCCCGAGGAGCGAGGTTCTCGAGTCACCTCCACGCGGGGAAAATCTTCGCGCGTCGTAATCTGGAGATAGGGAAATGATTTATCGTCTTTTTGGATTTTGTTGTGTTTCGGCTGAATGTCCTTGATCAACCTGGACTCGACCAACAACGCGTCGACTTCACTCTCGGACTCGATAAAGTCGGCGTCCGCTATTTCGACGACCCAGTGGGCCGTTCGCATTTCTTCCTGGGCCGTCTTGAGAAAATAGCTGCTGGCTCGAGAGCGAAGATTCGTCGCTTTGCCGACATAAATGACGACTCCCTTGGAATCTTTCATCAGATAAACACCAGGCTTCTGCGGAAAGCCACGCACTTTTTCGGCAGTCCGCTCAAACGGGGTGAGCGCAGACTCATCGACCGTTTCAGTACGGGTAGTTTCCGTTTCCTGGGCATCGCTCTTTGGTTGAGTCGCCTGCTTTTCATCCATAACAAAATTATACCGCCCTGTATGCTCTCTGGAACTTCCGTTCTTAAGTCTCCACCAATCCGCCGCCGATTTAGCCAATATGGAGCAATCACATCTCTCAAGCTCGGCGTCAATTCCTGGAAAGTACTCGTAAAGGAAAGTCGTTTAAACGCGTGGGCATCGCCCCGCGCATGGGCGGATGGGGCGCGGTTAACGCAATACCTTCTATGGGAAATCGAAAACGGCCAATTTATCCTGCGGAATGCGTCAAAAAACAACCTTCAGATTTCCAATCAGATTTATAGAGATCCAATGGGTTACCCGTTACCCTGTTTTTCGTCTTCCATGTCTTCTTTCTCTTCTGGTTCATCCAACGTTCCGGCCTCAAATTTTTCCAGCCAGCTGTCTAGTTCTGGATGACTTAAGTTGGCGTCTAGCTTTCTTTGACAGGCGTGGGCAAATGCAAGCACTCGCGAATCATCGTTTAAGTGACCCGTTACAACAAAAGGTGTGACTGATTTACCTTCACCACTCGTTTGATAACCGGCAGGACAAACAACGGAGGGATGGCCGGTAAAGTTGGTATGCACGAGATCACGCATGTTTACGATGACATCCACGTCGGCGATGGCCTTTTCAAACAAATACATAAGATCGGTACGAGCCCGTTGGAATCGAATGTAATCCACAGCTGAAATGTGCTGAGCGGCTCTAAAGGTTTTCGTCCAGGTGTTCCAACCCTCCGTGTGTCCGTCACGCAAGAGTTGATCAAAAACCGAAGCACCTTCCACATCAATGATCGACGTCAAAGCTCGTAACGGAATCTCCGTAGGCAACTTGACCTCGACCAGCTCACATCCCAACGACTTAATGAGTTTCAGATCTTCCCGTTCATCGTCGGGCGTCGTGCTGCTTTTCTTATAGCCCACTCGAAGTCCGGCAAGTTTAATTCTGCAGGGCCAATTAAAATCAAAACTACTAACAGTTGGGTCCAAGCCATCAGCACCATGAATCGCATCGAAAACAAGCGCGCAATCTTCGACACTTCGACAAATCGGGCCGACTTTGTCCATCGACCAGGACAAAGGCATGCAACCGTAGCGGCTGACTCGACCGAATGTCGGCCGCATTCCACTGGCACCGCAGCGAATGGCAGGAGACAAGATACTGCCCAGCGTTTCCGTTCCCAGCGAAAATCCGACTAGCCCCGCAACCGTAGCGGCAGCCGAGCCGGCTGACGATCCGGAAGACCCAATTCGAGGATTCCACGGACTACGAGTCATACCACCAAACCACTTGTCCCCCATCGCAAGTGCCCCGAGCGACAGTTTCGCGATGAGAACCGCGCCGGCTTGTTCGAGACGTTTTGCCACAGTCGCCGTCGTTTCCGAGATTCGTTCTTTGTAATGGGGAATTCCCCAAGTCGTTGGATACCCTTCAACATCGATCAAATCTTTGGCGCCCCAGGGAACGCCATGCAAATGCCCACGATACTTACCTGCCGCTAATTCTTTGTCCGCGTCGTGAGCCTGTTGCATTGCCAGATCTTCCGTCAAGTTGACGACACATCGCAACATCGGCCCATATTTTTTCAATCGTTCCAGATAGATTTCAGTTAACCGGACACTCGTTAGTTTTCCCGTTCGTAACAACCAGGAAAGCTGACTGACCGGAAGGAAAGCAATCTCGAGATCCGTTTCAGGCAGGTCTCTTACAACCGAAACCGTCGTCATCGCTTCTCGTTCAACGACTTCAATCTTGGGTCGTTTCGACAATGTGCGAAAGTGGATCGCGGGGCCGGTTTCGTGAGATAATTTCACTTTTCGAAGTGTTTGATTGCCGCGTTCATTTTGTTTAACGTTTCGAAGGATTTCTTCTCGCTGCTGCTCCGTTAGTTCGACGCCAGAAATCCACTCCGCCTGTTTCAAGTTATCAACGGTAATTTCGTTTTCCTGAGCGGAAGCGATGAGTGCGCGGTGAAAAACCGAACTTCCAATTCCGGAAGCAGCAAGCACAGAAAAAAGTTGGCGACGATCGAGCATGATTGAATCAACGTAACAAAAGCAACAGACGTGAAAAAATATTTAGTCCGATCTTAATAGGGTTGGCCGTTGTAGGCTAGTTTAGCAGAAAAGATTTCAAAACTGAGCTTGAGACGTCTCAGCGTCGGGTGAGGGTTTGATTCCGCAAGAAATCTATTAGTTTCCCTCTTCCGGACCCTCACTTGTCGTCGGAAGCGGGTGTCGAGTCGCCGCAAGTAAGTGCCATTGGGCTTGCGCCTTGCCGCTCACATTGTTCGGCTTCTCCAACGTTGGAATCCCGGACACCCTCAATTAGTTATTCTGCTCGAGTTCCATATCTCTTTGAATCGCGGCTTTGGTTTGCGCAAATTTCGCCAGAACCTCTTCCTTTTCCTGCAGTGCTTGGTCCAACTGAATCGCCAGATTTTCGTTCAATTTGGTGAGCTCTTGTTCTGACAGCTTGACTTTTTTCAGTTTCGATTCAGAGGCATCCTGCGATTTTCGCCACTTGTTTTTCATGGCTGTCGCTCTTGAATGGAGTTCGGCAAGCCTTGTCTTCCATTTTTCTTTCTTGGCAACTTGAATCTCTAATTCAGCCTCCAATTCTGCCTTCTCTTCTGCAACACGCTGCAGTTGTTCCGCGGCCCCTTCGAACCGACCTCGCATTTCATCAAGCTCGCCTTCGAAGGTAGAAGCATTCTGTAATTCATTTTTAGAATCCATCAAAGTTCGACTCAGTTCTTCATTTTGGCCGCGCAGCTCAGCAACCGTTTTCTCCAATTCAGTTTGCGACGCCACCAGCGAACGCATCGATTCTTCGTTTTTCTCATGCAGGTCAGTCACCGTGCTTTCCACTTCACGTTGGGAGGCCGCCAAAGAACGACTAAGTTCTTCATTTTTGTCTTGCAGCTCGGCCACTGTTTTTTCCAATTCGCTTTGGTTATCGGTCGTCTTTCGACTCAATTCATCCCTTTGTGCTTCCAGTTCGGCAACCCTGTTTTCCAATTCAGTTTGAGAAGCCGCCAGTGAACGATTTAGTTCTTCATTTTTACTCTGTAGCTCGGCCACTGTTTTTTCCGATTCGCTTTGGTAAGCCGTCATCGTCTGACTCAGGTCTTCCTTTTCGCTTCGCAGCTTCGCCACCGAACTATCCAACTCGCTTTGTGACGACACCAAAGAACGATTCAGTTCTTCGTTCTGAGTTCGCAGCTCAGTCACCGTAGTTGTCAGATCTTTTTGAGCCGCAGCCAACGAATGGTTCAGTTCTTCATTTTGTCCTTCCAAACGAGCCACCAGCTCGCGGAGCCGACTGTGTTCAGCGATATCGACAGACTCGTTTGCAGACGTTAACGACTCGCTGGCTGACGCAATTGCAGCGCCAGGGTCACCGGCAGCCGCCGTCTCAAAATAATGCGAACGACCCTCCGCTCGCTCTTGTTCATCAAACAAGTCATCTCTCAGATCGTCCGAGGACCCGACGGAATCGGTAATTGAAGCGGTGAAATTGGCGGACCCCAAACCAACATCCGAATCCTCAACCGGTGGATCGAACATGTCGTCATTTTCAGTCAGTGGCGAGGTTGCCGAATACTCAACGGCCTCAAGAGAGATCTCGTCATCGTCGTCCAAAACGTCGGCCGCGGTGTCGCCGAACGATAACAAATCGTCATCCGAATCCTGCAAATCGCCGCCTTCCAATTCTGAGTCAAGTTCGTTTTCAAACCTAGCTTCTTTGTCTTCACCAAAAAGGTCGTCGTCATCGATATCATCGAGCACATTCACATTTTGGCGGTCCTCAAACTCGCCCGATTGCTCCAATTCGAAGTTGGGCGAAATATCGATCTCCATCGAGTCATCCGAGTCCAATTCCTGTTCTGGAAACACCAGCCCGTCTTCCTTGCCCTTGCCGGCCGCTGCCATCTCGTTAATGTCCACGGCAAGGCCCTCAGAATCAACGAGATCTTGAGCGCTCGGAACCGCACTGACATAGGCGTCCTGGCTCGTCTGGGTATCGAATTCGGGATCCAAGCCTCTCTCGGTGATCGTGTCTTCAACATTGGGGACCGTTTTTTTCAAATCAAATTCCGCTTGTTCAGCCTCCGCTGCGGTGTCTTGCGAAGATGTTTCAAGATCCAGATCAGATTCAGACGTGAAATTAAATTCCTCGCTGTCGTCGGTATAGGAATCAAGGACTTCGTTGTCCTCATCTCCAAGATGAAATTCTTTGCCGGAATCATGGAAATCGAGTTCCAGATCTTCCGGCGCCCGAACTGTTTCGGTAGCAACAGCTGTTGATCTGCCAACGGTAACTTCCATGGCTTCATCGATTTGAGGTTTACGTTCGGCGGCTTCTCGATCAGCCGCCAATGCAACGGCTGCAAGACTCTTTTGAAGTACTTTCTTTCGAGCACGATTGCTGAACCATCGCCAAGCCAGAAAAGCCAGGATAGGCAAAACGACTGCCGCAATAATGTAGGGCCAAGGTAAACTGGCTTCATCTCCTGCTGACTGTTTCGCCGGCGCCGACTCTTTGGCGATCGTACTCATTTCGACTTCGTTTGTTTCCGTCGTCGGTGGCGCGTCCGCTGTAGCGGTTGCACTTGTGTCGGCGGGCGAATCTTCTGGTGTCTGCACGTCCTCTGGGTTAGCAAATGGATCTTTTTGGACCGGCGTTTCCATCGGCGGATCCTGGAACGGACCCTCTTGAGCAGGTGCTTCCGTCGCCGGATCCTGGAATGGGTCCTCTTGAGCGGGTGATTCCGTCGGCAGATCCTGGAACGGACCCTCTTGAGCAGGTGCTTCCGTCGCCGGATCCTGGAATGGGTCCTCTTGAGCGGGTGATTCCGTCGGCAGATCCT
>JAHEJI010000086.1 GCA_024638965.1 Planctomycetaceae bacterium | reverse complement strand
TAACTCTTGGGACCACGGCGCATTTGGCTGGGCTTTGCCTCAAACGTATTTGCAGCTCGCCAACTCGAACTGGGATCTGAAAATCGGAAAGTTCTTTTCACCGTACGGAAACGAATCCGTGGCGGCGCCAAAAAACTTTTTCTACAGCCGGAGTTATTCCAACATCCTCTCAATGCCTCTGACTTTGACTGGAATTCTTGGTGAAAGACGACTACGGAACAATAAAAGCTTTTTGCTCGGTGGGTCGACAGGCTGGGACACAGGATATGAGCAAAGCAGCGGTGGTGCCAATTTGATTACTGGATTTCGATTTCACCCCAGCCAAAACGTTAGCATTGGATTGGGAGCGTCTTACGGCGACACAGGTTATCGTCGCTCGGGAAACATGAACTCGATAACTGCCAATGCAAAACTAACCAATAACCTGCGGTATACGTTCCAGGGTGTCGCGCTTGATCTTGGCAACAACCAGGAATTCGGATTCGTCAACTCCTTGTTCCGGGACGTCAATTGCTGTTGGTCTTTGGGTGCTCGACTGGAATGGTGGAAGTCCGATCAGTTCACCTTCGACACACAGTCGACTTACGCGTTTACCATGGGAGCCAACTATCGCCCCACCGCCAACTTCGTCGTCCGCCCCGAACTCCGCTGGGACTGGGGCGGTCAAGCGGTCGAAAGCGGCAGCACAAATTTCGGAATCGATGCAATTATGCAGTTCTGATAAAGAGCCCGACGAACAAATCCAGCGGCATTACCTTGCCCCGTTTTTTGATCAAGACCGTCTTCGCTCAACGCAAGTCAGCTCACTGTCTTCGCGGTTGCAAGATTACTGAGTCTAGCCACAATTGTCGTCAATTGGATTTGCGCTGATAAGCCAGAGAAAACGGTGTCCCTTTGAGGATCAAAAACCCAGCACTCCGTTATTTTGATTCGTTCGCAAACTGAACGTCAACCTGATTCGGAACAATTGAGAGTAGTTACAAACAGCCTATGGATCGAGTTATTCTTCATGTTCGTCTGATAACCGGCGCGTATTTCACGTTCGTGGTCTTCGTCATCATCTGCGCAATCAATAACTGGTTCGGGCCGGTCTTTGAACAGGTACGTCAAACGGCCGGTGACAAATTAATGCACTTTTTGATGGTTGGAACGTTGACCTTTCTAGTCAATCTGTCCCTGCGTGCGATGACGCTCCGATTGGGCGCAATCCCTTTTCAGCTCGGAACTCTGTTACTGTTGGTACTAACGACGCTGGAAGAGTTTTCGCAGTTGATGTTCGTTAATCGTACGTTTGAAATTCTTGATCTCGCCTGTAACGTTGCCGGGATCATTCTGCTTGGCGGGCTGGCGTGGCCGGTGGCTTCGTGGCTGGGGATTCGCAAGACACCCGCAGCAGATGCTAATGCTAATCGGCCCGGTCCTTATTCTCGCCCCAAGAATCTTAGTTAACTGTCCTGGTACATAAGTTGCCCATGTCACGCATCCAAACTTGGCACCGGCCCTACTCAGAATGGGAGCTTTTGCCAGGACTCAATAACTGTCGAGAGCTGCTCTTGAAACCACTCGGAGTGCTCCGCCGCGAAATTAAGAGGTCCAAACAGCGTTGCATTGATCCATGCCGCCGCGTCCGGTGAAATCCAACCCTTATCTACAAAATAAGCGAATGGGCCGGACAATGAGAATTGAGTCGAGAACCAGTTGATCAAATGTCCTACCAAGGCATCTTCCTTTTCGTTAAAGTCAACTCCCCCTCGCTGCGAAGTACATTTACTGCACAGTCAACCCACGAGACACAATAAACCCACGAGCGCTTGGTAAGTTTCTGAAAAACTGAAATAAACTCGTGACCTCGCTTTTTATTCCCCAAACTTTGCTGGAATCACGGTGGTTGAATCGGCTCTAACCCTGTTGACCAAACCATTACCTGTTGACCAAACCATTACGTATAGGCGGGATGCTCGTTGTTGAAACCGTTAGATAGCCTGATCGTTTTGCCACCCGAAAAACGTGGGCTAGAAATTCGCTCCCGTCCCCTTCGTCAGCGCCATGAAGGCCGACTCAAGGTCAATCTCTTCTTCCTGAAACCGGGTGATGCCTAATCCGTTCGTAATTAACTGGGTCGCCAGATCAGAATAATCGGTTTCAATTTGCTTCAAAGTGACGACCAGGCATGCATCGCCCGGGCGAACGCTGTCGACCAGTTCGTGACCCTGCAAAAGCTCAATGGCTTTGTGTTCGTCGCCTTTGATGCCAATATGCAAAATTGTCTGTTGACGGACCAGCTTCATGACTTCGGTAACCTCTGCCGCGTGGCTCATCACGCCGCGGTCGATAATTCCGATTTTGTTACAGACGTCGGCGAGTTCGGGAAGGATGTGGCTGGAAACAATAATTGTCTTCCCCGTTTGTCCTAATCGGCGCAACAAATTTCGCATCTCAATCCGGGCTCGAGGATCCAGGCCGCTCAACGGTTCGTCCAGCAACAGCACTTGTGGATCGTGCAACAAAACTCGGGCAAGTCCCAGCCTTTGCGTTTGGCCTCTGGAAAGTGTATTGGCGAATGCATCCCGTTTGAAATCAAGATCAACCGTTTCGAGCATCTCGTCGCATTTTTTTCGTCGTGCTTTGCCCTTGATCCGATAGGCAGCGGCGAAAAATTCCAGGTACTCGATAACCTTCATGTCATCGTAAACACCGAAAAAATCTGGCATGTAACCGACCAATCGCCGAATCTCTTTGGGCGAATTATAGATCGAGTTGCCACAGACGTAGGCTTCACCCCAACTCGGTTCAAGCAACGTCGCGATAATGCGCATCGTCGTGGTTTTGCCAGCACCGTTGGGGCCGATGAATCCGAATAAGTCTCCCTGTTCCAAATCAAGATCGATGCCCTTGATGGCAAACATTTCGCCATATTTTTTCGTTAAGTTTTCTGTTTTGATCACAGAAGCGCCTTGTTTGTTTTGTCCGAGTGCTTGGTGGTGCTACTTCTTGCTTCCGCGTGCGACGGGCAACACAACCCGTAGGAGAGTAACCGCGTAATCGTACGCGTCAGATTTGGCTTCGCCGTCCAAGAAGATTTCGGTCGTTGGTTCTTCCAGTTCACCAACAAGAATCGCTCGGTTCAAATGCGGAATCTGGCTCAAATCGGTAAACCCCTGGTAACTATGTGTGAGCCCGATGTAGCCTTTACCCCCGGCCGTTTCGTAAAACATCATCATATCGGCGATTCGAGTCGTCTTCGTATCCGTCGGATCCCAGGCAGCGTTGGTTGCCTTTTCGCCCTTGTTATAGCGCCGCGCAAAATAGCTGCGAGCGTTTTTCTCGCGAGTTTCTGTTCGCAAATCGATTGTCTCACCCGGTGCGAGTGTACCCACTTTGACGTAGACCCAGTTTTCAAACAGGATTCGGCAGTTGGTCAGCTGGTGATCAAATGGGTTGGTTAGGGTACCCTCGAGTTGCTGAATTCGTTCGCTGTACCGTAAATTGCTTAGAGGGCGCGCCACGTTTTTTGAGGTCCAACGAGCAAACACGGGTTTCGAAGAAGAAACACGAACCGGAAACTGCTTCAGCGTCGTCTTTGCACCACTCGCATTAGTCTCCACGTCAATTGCGTAGCCTTCGGTGACCAATGTCGTATTCGACGATGATTGCATCCCGCCCAAGCCTTCACCTGGTAAACCCTGCCAGGTAAGGACGCTTGATTCGAGTTCATGACCAAGCTGACTTGTTGAAGCAAGAGCGACATCGTGAGTTGTCGTCGAAGGACTGAAAATGTTAGCCCAGACAAATCCCCGCGTCCGTCCGGAAACCGCGTCGACATCAATGATCTCAACCTGATTGATTTGGACGCGATTCGGTTTCGCGGTCCTCGCCATCAACCAGGCGATTCCACAAAAGGCCAGCGTCATAAATCCAAACGTGAGCCAGGTGAACTCCATCCGACCAAAAACTTTGCGAAGTAAAAAATAGTCGCCCGGCCCGATGCACAGAATGTATAGCCCAATCAGGACAGCGACCCACGTAAAAGTAACAAATCGAACGCTGTTAAATTGATCGAGCGGGACGCGAAGTTGGCCGACGAGATCGTCGTAGCCATAGTGTGAGACACGTCCTCCAGCAATGTTTTTGAGTTCGACGGCAGCGCTTTCCATCGTTCCGAAAAACAGCTTCTTGACAAAAACGTCAATGCCGTCCCAGTTGTGGAAGAGTTCCGAAGCGATATCGACGGCAACAAAGGTAATCGTGCCAAATCCTCGCGCTTCCTGGGTGATGATCGGGGTGCCTTCCTGGGAAAGACGAATCATGCCTTTCGTGATGCCGACTTCCGCAACCGGAAGCGTTTCGCCCTCACCGATCAGACTTGATTCGCTGTCCGAATATGACTCCAAGCGGGAAGCCGATTTGCGTTGAACGACACTATTAAATGTGCCCGGACAAAATCCGGCCAGACGGCCGCTGGGCTCAATCAACGACTCCCCCCCCTGCCCTGCGCTGAAGATCAGATTTCCACCGTATTGGACCCATTGCTTCAGCGCATTAATTTGCAGATCACTAATCTGACCGATTGACTTTGCGCTGGTCGACAAAAAGATCTGATCCACGCCTTGATAGCCCAACGAGTTGATCGGCAAATGGGATATTGATTCGATATTTCGGATAACTCGTCCACCGCCGGCGTTTCGCGAAGCGAGATCGATTATTTCCCTCAGGCGTTCGTCCGACTCAATTGTCAACACAGTCTTTGTCGTCGAGGACGTGACAACGAAATCTTTATCCGAGACCAATTCAAAAGCTTGTCGGTTATTTTCATTTCCGCCAACAAGTTCGACGCGAATGTCACTTGTTTTTCGACCCATGCGAAACCACGCTTGAGCGATAGAGGGATGAGCGTCGTCGTAGTCGAGATTCCCGCGGTAAGTAACGGGCGCTCCTTCTCCATCAAGGCATGTTATTTCAAACTTCGCAGGTCGGCTGGATTCAGGTAACTGCCGCACAAAGCTGACCGTGATGGGTGTCCAGTGTCCCAGGCGTACTGAATCGGAAAAACCGACGAAGATTTTCTGAACATCTTCGTTTGTGAAGTCCTGGGCAAACAGACTCGCTGGACACAAAAACGTCGCGCATACCAACCACAGCACAATGAGTCGTGGCAAAGATGGTTTTGTTGACGTCGGGAATAAAGACATTAGAACTCTTATTGATGATCGATTCGAAGAACAAAAAGCATAGTCGAACACAGCGATAGCCGCCATTCCCACGCGTCGATTGTCCAGCGAATTTCGTCTGTTGCCGCGCTTCCAGTGAGCCCGCTTACCGAAAAGGTGCATGGTTCGACAATCGGTGTTGAGGCAAGCGGCAGTGTGAAACCAGCGTTTTCTTTCTAGCCCACTTGGTTTAAGTTTGGCGTCTTTTCGTCGGTTTCGCCCGGCAATCAGAGCGCCACGAAAGCGATACGTCCGTGCGACATGCTCTAAGGTTTTTCCTGATCGGGGCAGGTGCAAACGAATTGTTGGCAACCTGGGCAACCCGACCCATACTTCTTCGCCACGGCATTGGACAAATCGACATCGACGACATTCGCAATCGTTGATAGCCAAGCCAACACGTCGGCAAATTCATCCGCCAATTCCTCACGTCTTTCGGGACTACCATCAAATTCACGCAGGGCCGACGAAAGTTCGCCGACCTCTTCCATCAGCCACATAAACGTTCCGGACACTCCGCGAGCAATGTCCTTTTCGTAATACATGTCGCGAATGAGTTTTTGAAAGTCACCTATTGATACGTGCGGAACGCGGGAGGCGTTCGAACCTTTTTGACTCGCGACCTCCTTATTCTCAGCAGGTTCAGCCATTGGGATTCACCGCCGATGATTCTTCGCCATTTGCCGGATCGCTTGTAGGCGTCGTTTCGGAATCCAAAGTGGACTCTGATTCGGCCCCTCGCGGTAACTTTGAGACCTGGATTTCGTCACCGACAATCCTGACGTCATAGACATCGATTTTGAGTCGTGGGTTTTCGCAAAACGTGCCGTCGCACACGCTAAAACGCCAGGCATGCCAGGGGCAGGTCACCGAGTCTTTGTCGTAGAATCCGGTCGCCAACGAGGCACCGGCGTGAGGGCACATGTCATCAATCGCGCGGTAACTGCCGGCGTCGTTAAAGACTGCAACCATCACGTCGTCAACTTTGAACGCGCGGCCTTCCTGGTCCGGGATCTCTCCCACGTTGGCGACGGTAATATAGTCGGTCATTAAGAGCGGAGCCGATCTAGCAAATTGATGATGGGGTTGGAAGCGATCGCCAGGCTATTTCTTGTCGATCTGCAATTCAACAACCGTCGAAACCTTGGTCGTAATCTGTTTTTCTCGATACGGTTTTTCGGTGTTCATTTCATTTGTTGACTTGCTCGAGACAAAATAGCCTTGATTCATGTCGAAAACAAGATTTCCGCCGCCCGAAAAACTGGTCAGCTTCGCTTCGACTTTGGCGGATGTTTCAATGGGCTCGACTGATGTTGTGAGTTCAATTTCGGCCAATTGTGTGTCGCCGACGTTACGATAACCCGTCCACGTACACGTATGCGTCCTTTCAAACTCGCCGAATCCGGTCTTTAGTTGATTTGTAATTGACCACGGTTGATTTACTTTAAGATCCTCGGGAAGCACCACGACCGATTGGCCAAACAGGTCGTCAATACCCTCGGAACTTAACAAGCTTCGAAGTTTCATTGAACCAGGAGCCTTGCGAAGTGACTCCAAAGTCGCTTCCGGCACAACAACATTTGTAATTTCGCCCCGTGGCGACATTTCGAACTCGACGGCAGATCCCATCAACGGATTGAGTTGTTTCAGCAGTTCCGCCGAAGCCCCTTTGAGCTTGGCTTCGCTGGCCGTGTCGATTTCGATCGACTTTCCCACCGCATTGGGCATACTCTCCATCGTCATTTGAACGGATACGATTGTCATTTCGATCGTTGCGTTGCCCGCGTCGGAAACCGATTTGACGTTCCAAGTCATGTTCAGGGTCAACTGGTTGTCCACGTCTTTCACCCGCTGGTCAACCTGGCTGGTGATTTTTGTCGACTGCATCAGCGTCACGTCGAACGCGTCATCCTTTTGGAGTTTCCACGTCGGGCGGGAATCTTGTGCCTTGGCACGCGCCACATTCGCTATCAGCAAAATGGCGAGAGCCATCAAAAAAAATGAAAATCGAATGTAGATCGCGGGGCGATTTGGAGTCATCTCAAAAATCCTTATTGTTGCATTGCCCCGTTAAATGTCTTGCGCTTCAATCATAGCTGATGGGTCGCACCCGGATTGAGCACGATCGGTTCGGCGTCACTTCCTCCGCGAATCAGGTTCGCCCATTCGGCTGCATCCTGTTCAATGGGGGGCCATGTGTTGTAGTGAGCTGGGAGAACCTGTTTTGGCTTCAATAGTTTCGTCGCAGCCAAACTGTCGTGAGGGCCCATCGTGAACAGGTCGCCGATCGGAAGCACCGCCAAATCCAGACCCGATTTTCCAATCAACTGCATGTCCGAAAAAAGTCCGGTGTCGCAGGCGAAGTAAATTCGTTTCCCCTCGGCTTCAAGAACAAATCCGGCAGGCTCCCCCCCGTAACTTCCATCGGGCAACGACGAAGAATGAAGTGCTTGAGTCATGGTCAATTTGCCGAACGGCTGCTTTGTTGAGCCACCAATGTTCATGCCCAAAGTGTTGCCGAGTCCTTTGTTTCCAAACCATTGGGCGACTTCAAAAATCGCAATGACTAAGGCGCCTGATGCTTTTGCGATCGTTTCCACGTCCGCAACGTGATCGAAATGCCCGTGTGAAACCAAAATAAAATCGGGGCTCACTTTTTCGGCTTTGATGGGAGCGGTTGGCGAATCGTTCAGGAACGGATCGAGCAGAAGTTTATGTTCCGCCGTTTCGATCAACCAGCAACCGTGACCAAACCAGGTTAATTTAATTGCCATGTTTCTCTCTTTGCTGCTAAGTCGTTACGGGTTCGCGCAATAGCTGGTTCATGTTTTTTTTGTACTTTTCAACCCCAGGCTGTCCGTAAGGGTTAATACCCAATAGTCTGCCTTCAACGACCGTCGCCAACATGAACATTTGAAAGAGCTGTCCAAGTGCGGTTTCGTCGGCTGCCGGGAGATGGATGTTCGTCGTAGACCTAAAATCTTCTTTGTACGCCAGATTTGTACCGCGAATGGCTGCCGACATGATATCAGGAATCGTTCGATCGCTGATTTCATTCAGCTCATCCTCATTCCACTCACTCGTTCCAACTGCAATTGGATCGGTGCGCCACGAATCGACGATCAAATTGTTCATCACTTTGTCTCGGCGGCCTTCCTGGTGCTGTTGCGCTCGCGAGTGAAGATCGCGTGTGTTAACCACCGTCAAAGGCAACGCGCCGAGTTCGTGTTTACCGAGGCTTTCTGCGAGCAATTGGTCGTACCACAGTCCAACGGATTCCAGTGATTTGCTCCACGCCGAGAGGACGCGCGTGTGGCATCCTCTTTCCTTCTCCAGCAGATAATTGACGGCAACGTAATCCAGAACGACGTTGTCACCTGGCGCTGCGTTACGAAAATGATCGTTCATCGCCGCCGCACTTTCCAGAAGCGTCACCACGTCGATACCAAGCATTGCCGCGGGCAACAAACCAACCGCCGAAAATACCGAAAACCGGCCGCCAACACCGGGAGGAACCAGAAAACGGCTCTGGCAGCCAATCGTATCGGCCAGCGAGGCCAGCTTTCCGGTTTCGCCTGTGACTGGAACGACCAAATCGCCCAGTCGATCTGCTCCGACTTCCCCCTTGAGTTCGTCCAAAAAACGCCGAAAGTTGACTGCGGTCTCGAGCGTTCCGCCGCTCTTCGAGATTACGATAATCGACCAAGGCTGATTCTTGTCCGATGCGAGCAGATTTAACAAGCCCTGAGTCCAATCGTTATCGACATTGTTGCCTTCAAAGTACATCCGAGGTCGACCACCACGCTGAGCCCTCGTGAACTCGTTGAAATACGGCTGACAGCAGGTTTCCATCAGCGCACGGGCACCCATGTAGGAACCACCAATCCCCAGTACGACGACTCGATCAACTTCTTGCTGCAAGCGAGAGGCCGTTTCCAGGATCTGTCCGAGTTCGCTGGCGGCCCGATCGGTTTGATACGCGTCCAGCAAACGCTCGGGCATTTCCAGAAATCCGGCATCGAGAGGAATCTTATCGGCTGGAATATCCCCCGAAACATAAAGTTTCAGGTCGGTCTTCAGCACCTCATCGCGAATTTCTTCCATTCGTGAAGCAAGTTGACTGACTTGTTCCTGGGTGATTCCATTTTGATCAATGTAAGATCCGCTTGGATCAAATGTGATGGGTCGAATTTTGGGCATGAGCGTATCCTGATGAATCGTTTGAGATCAATTGTCTCAAATTTGCAGGCCGATACAACGTGGCATGAATTGACGATCTGGCCCCTTTCTTTAGTGCTCACTGGGATCACTAGTTTAACGCCCAGCTGTCGGCGCGGCTCAATGTGCCCCAAGGCACCTGCGGCTGGGCGTTAAACAACAATCGGGCAACCAACTCAAAAATGAATAGTACTGCCATGAACTGTGTCAAACTGATACGCTGTTAAACACTATGAAACCACTAAAAAAACATGCGAATTTTGCCGGCCCAGAAGGACCCGTTGTGCTCGTCATTATGGATGGCGTTGGGATTGGTCACGGGGACGCTGGCGATATGGTTGCCAAGGCAACGAAACCGAATCTCGATTGGCTCAAAGCTAACTCAATCGTCACTCAACTCAAGGCGCATGGGATCGCCGTCGGGATGCCGTCTGACGGAGATATGGGAAATAGCGAAGTCGGCCACAATGCGATAGGCTCGGGTCGCGTGTTCGATCAAGGCGCCTTGCTGGTGAAAAGATCAGTCGAATCCGGAGCGATGTTCGAGGGAGATGTCTGGAAATCGCTTTCGCAGTCTCTCGGTGAAGAATCCGCTCTTCATTTTATTGGTCTGCTTTCTGATGGCAACGTTCACTCACACATCGACATCTTGCTGGCGATGCTGACTCGATCCAAACAGGATGGGGTCAAGAAAGTTCGAGTGCATACGCTTCTTGACGGTCGAGATGTACCGCCGACATCGGCACTTCAATTCATCGAGCAGCTTGAAAATCACCTGGAATCCATCAACGGAGAAGCTGATTTTGACTATTGCATCGCATCGGGCGGCGGGCGGCTGTACATCACCATGGATCGATACAACGCTGATTGGCCGATGATCAAGCGAGGCTGGGACACACATGTAAAAGGCATCGGGAGACCGTTCGCGTCCGCCAAAGAAGCCATCGAAACACTGCGTGCCGAAACGCCCGGCGTGATCGATCAGGACTTGAAAGAATTTGTGATCACCCGCGACGGTCGTCCGATCGGGCCGATCGTTGATGGCGATAGCGTGATCCTGTTTAACTTTCGCGGCGACCGAGCGATCGAAATTAGTCGAGCGTTTGACGAGCCCGGTCTGGATACGTTTGATCGCGGACCGATTCCGGACGTGAAATTCGCTGGCATCATGCAATACGATTCCGATTTGCAGATTCCGAAGACGTACCTTGTTTCTCCGCCCGAGATTGAGGACGTGATGGGCGAGTACCTGGCGATCAGCGGCATTCGTCAGTTGGCTGTCAGCGAAACACAAAAGTATGGCCACGTTACCTATTTTTTTAACGGGAATCGGAGCGGCAAGTTTTCCGCACAACTGGAGGAATACGTCGAAATCCCTTCGGACCAACTTCCGTTCGAGCAGAGACCCTGGATGAAAGGAGGAGAAATAACTGATGTCATCCTCAATTCAATTCAAAATCGAAAACACGACTTTATCCGAGCCAACTACCCGAACGGAGATATGGTAGGTCACACGGGCGTCAATCTGGCGGTAGAGATTTCCGTCGAAGTTGTCGATTTGTGCGTTGGACGCTTGATCAAGGCAATCGATGCGGCCAAAGGCATTCTGATTGTTACCGCAGATCACGGAAATGCGGACGAAATGTATGAACTCGATAAAGAAGGCAAGCCAAAGCTTGATGGCGGCGGCAATCCCAAAAGTAAGACAAGCCACACGCTCAATCCGGTTCCTTGTTACATCTACGATCCAGCTGGTAGCGCAAATTTACGCTTGACTTCCCACACAGATCTGGGAATCAGCAGCTTGGCGGCGACGGTGATGCTTTGCCTTGGTTTTGATCCACCCGACAACTACGATCCTGCGATTGTAGAAGTTGGTTGAGTGCTAGCGAGGATGCTGTTAACAGTTGGCGAGTCTGTCCCAGACTCGTGCTGCCTCAGACTCGTGCTGCCTGGGACAGGCTGACCTACAGAGTTGGCGAGTCTGTCCCAGATTCGTGCCAGCCTGGGACAGGCTGACCTACAGAGTTCGCTAGCACAGCTGACCTTGTCCCTTTCAGATGAATCAAGCAAACTACGCGGCCTTTTTTTGGAAAGCCGCGATGCCGTTAGCTGCGAGAACCAATCTGTTTCTGATTTGCCTGACGATGGCGTTATTGCCGTCGCTTGGTTGCCGCAGTTTTAGGTCCTTACGCGCGAAGTCCGAGAGTCAAATTGAGTTGGTCAACCCACTGCCCGTGCCGATGGTTGATCGGTGGCTGGTAATGGACCAAGTCTCGGACGAGTTGGACAATTACTTTCCGATTTATCGTGAAGAGCGAATTCGCCAAGTCAACGATGTTCTGACAGAAGGCTGGATCGAGACCCATCCCAAAATCGGTGCGACGATTCTCGAACCATGGCACCGGGACTCGACACCCGGATTTGAACGATTGCACGCCAGCCTTCAGACGGTGCGCAGATTTGCAAAAGTTCGGGTCATTCCCACTGGAAACAGTTACCAGATTGACGTCAAAGTTTACAAAGAGCTTGAAGACTTGCCTGAACCTAAGCAATCAACTGTTTCCGGAAAGGTGCTGCGGCACGATAGTACGCTCGATATTGATTTGCCCAACCAGCTTCTTGCTCCAAAATACGAATCCGCAAACGAAGGTTGGATTCCCATGGGTCGAGACTTTTCCCTGGAACAGGTCATTCTCCGAAACATCCAGGGACGACTCTGCAACATCACTGAGTAAAGCGTTCTCCGATTGTCGATCGAAACGGAACGCCCAACTCAGCACTCAGTTCGCAGTACCCATTCAGTTCGAAACGGGGCGGACGCCGCGTATTCGCCCACGAGGTACGAGCCCGGAAATGTCGATCATCTGTTTGAGTTGAAAGACACCGACGTTGCCAGCTTGGTCGCGCGCTTCCAGTCGCAAGAATACTTTTTCGGGAACGTTGGGACCGACTTGCCAAACATATCGACCTGTGTTGCGCAGGCCTTCATCAATCACCGACCACGGGCCGCTCGGGGCGGTGCTGTACGAAAGCGTAATCGGTCGCAGAGTTAGATTCGGATCCTCGGCAGTCCAGTTGATCACCAGCCGCCCCGCTTCATTTCCGCGTCCATAAGGCACCGATTTGATTTGAGCCAGCGGTGCTTCCGTATCGATATTAATGTAAACATCAGCCTGGTCACCGCGGCGCGGCGTAAGTCCGGTTAAGCCGTCTCGTGATTGAACAACAATTCGAAATCCGTAAGTCCCGGCTTCGTCAACCTCAACCGGAAACGGACTGACACCGTCCGGATCGGTACTCCATGATTTCCAGTTCTGGCCGCCATCGCGAGTCATCCACAGGACGACTTTTTTCACGCCTGACGGATCAATCGAATCGATGCCATAGTCGAGATTAAATCTTTTCGCGCGAATCGACTGGATCCCTTTCAGTTCCGGGCCCGACAAGATCGGCGATTTCGGTACGCGTTCCCCGACACCAAATCCAACTTGTTGGGTTCCCCGCAAACTTGTTTTTTCCCTAAAATCTGATGCAGGGTTGCCCGACGCAACCGGCCTTCCCTGCTGTTCCGGTGTCGTCCCCAAATTCAGCTGCGCCATTGGTTGATAATTCGGTTTCTGCAACGCGGTCGATTCGGAAACAAACATTCCACCTGGCAATTTTCGGAATTTAGATTGAGCCAGCTTGTCCATAACCTCTGAAGCGCGAGGTCGCGTGGAAAAGGCCCTTTCAAGGTCTGGTTGGGGTTGGCTGTTTTGGTTGAGCGTCGACGAAACAACCGAACTCTGCAATCCAACCGGATCCTCAGTCTCGCTCGGCCAGTGAATGGCCTGAGCCTTGTTTGGGCGCTTAACCTTTGCGTTCTGTTGAGACTCTTGAGATCTCGAATTGGAGGTCGTTGCGGATTTAGCAACTTGACCTCGTGAATTTTCGACATCTTCCAACGGTGGCGGAGGCGGCTCGCCCCACTCTTCCAGAGAGCCCACGTCAGGTCGCGTTTGCCCGTGCTTGACGAAGTGATTCGAATTGTCAGGTTGATTTTGCCCTACGAGCCGACAAACGCCGCCCTCACAGATCACCTTCGAATCCGTTGAGGCAGTTTGACGCGCCATCGTTTCAGGTTGAAATGGCGGCGGCGAACGACCAGGACCGGGTGCCTGATTTCCGGTGAGGGCCCTTGTTACCTTGTTTCTCAAATTAGCCGTCGAAGACGATTTGTTTCTCCAGGCCACCGTAGGCACCGAGATGATTCGATCTTCTGCGACCATGTTGCCAGCCTGATCGGCGACTTCGACTCGTACCTGCAATGTCGTCCCTGACGACTCAGGCCACCAGGCAATCTGGTCGCGGAGGACACCGGGTTGTTGGCTCGAATTCAATTTAAGAGGAACTTGCAGCCAGGCGGTGTCGGAGTCTGCCGACGGCACCAGGTTTCGATAACGAATCTTAAAACTATCAGGATCCAGGTTTTGATCTCGGGCATCCCAGCTGCAGACAACTCGCCCCGCCGAATCGGTGTCCGTGTTGAATGTCAGCCTGGGTTTGACCGTGTCAACAACTATCTTGAGTTCCGGTTGGATCTGCCCGTCGGGAATAAGCCGGCGATCTTTGTCGAGCGTTTTGAGAGCGAACCAGTATTCGCCATCTTCATCGGCTTGAAACGGAAACTCTTCGCTATCGGTTGCCTGCCGACCGTGAAACTGCCAGGTCTTGCCCTCGTCTTTTGTTACAAATAGCTGAACTTCGATGTACGATGTATCGTCAGCATTAATCGCAAACGGGACGCCAAACCCTCGTAGCTGGGTCGAGATTTTTTTGACCGGCATGCTGCCTGCCTGTTGACCAAAAGATACCCGGCCATCGGCAAGTAGAGCCAGTTGGGTAATGCCAAGAATTAGCAGGTAACGAAACACGGTGTTGCCAATAATATGAGCGGCAGTCGAACGAAGAAAGAGAGATCGATTTGTATAAAACGCCATAAGACATCTCTGCAAAAGATGAAGGTCGCGGCGTCCTGCCATAGAAAATGAATGTCTCATTACATTCACCCACTCGTTTGATCGACAGAACCATGTAAGAATTTCAAAAAAGCTGAAAGTTCGCTTATTGTCGGTCTTGTGTGGATCAGCGCGCATGCGGTGGCGACAACGTTTACCGACAGTTTTTCAACCAAATCGATTCGATGGGTCGTCCTAATCACAGGAAACACGTAAGCTCGAGCAATTTAAACAGAAGTTGTCAGCGGGAATTCAGCCGGACGATCAAAGACAATCCGTGTTCGTGCGAATACCGTCCCAGACGTTGCGATGCCATCTAGAGTTCACGACTTCAGCTACGAATAACCCGATTCGGATTTTTGGAGTTTCACGACTTTCGCTACGAATCTGAAAGAATTGGAAAAAGATCTCGAACCTAACTGTCCTATGGTCCGTAACAGTGGCTGCATCGAGCCGAAAACGAATGTTCGGTAACTTACTTCTGCCAACAACGGCACATTTGGCTAAAAGCCGGTCAGAAGTACTCTTTCAATGATTGATTGCTCGGTCAGTATTAATAGTCGTCAATCATCATCAAAAGCGTGCCGGTCACGCCTGGATCGAAATACACGGGAAAACTGCGAATTTGAGTTGCTCGGAAGATTTAGAAATCTGAGCTAAACCTCGATTGATGGACAGGATATAATCGTTAATCCTAACTGAATTGAGTTTTGACTGAGTTAATTCGATTCTGCAACGAACCATGTTTGAATCGCTCCAAAAGACCTGGCAAGAAACCATGGAAATTCCGGCGGCTCGTTGGATTGTCTGGATAACGGTGCTGATTGTTGCGGTCTTGGTTGCCGTTTATTTTGTCAAAATGTTTCGAGACATGGCGATGGGAAACGATTCGACTTCAAAAGCAGAATTACTTTCCGAATTTGAACGCATACGTAACGAAGGCAAATTGGACAACGAAGAATTCAAAAGACTTAAAACAAGTATTCGAGACCAAATCGACTCAGAAAACTTGAAGGACGAAGGCTAACACTAAATATTGTGGCTCATGAAGCCACACATTACAGCGATTGCCGGTTGGTTTGATTAATCTTACGGTAATCCTACCTAAAATGATTGCAGCATCATGCTGTCACTTTCTGAAGAAATGACGGCACGAATGCTGAAAAGACATAGAGTTCGAATGATCGCGGGCAAGGAAGCACCTTTGGTTTGAGATTCGTTATCTCTTATCACTGATTCGGACATGTTCAACTGGGACGTAAGAACGGTTGAATTTTGTAAACCCTAAGGAGTGATAATGCCCGCAGGCAACGATTCCTCAGGGGGTCGCCGTACAGGCACCTCCAAGAAAAACGCGCATTGCTCGTTTTGTCGAAAGAACTACCGCGACGTTGGACCCTTGGTCGAAGGGCCGGGCGACGTCTACATTTGTGGCGAATGCATCGAACTGTGCCAGTCTATTCTGGAACAGGAGCAACGTCGTCGTGGACCGACGAAACAACTTTTCACCAAGATTCCGACTCCGCGTGAAATCGTGTCTCGGATGGACGAATACGTCATCGGTCAACAGTCTGCGAAGAAAGTGTTGGCAGTAGCCGTCCACAATCACTACAAGCGTTTGTCGCTCGACTGGGAAGGCGGCGACGTTGAAATCGACAAGTCCAATATCATGTTGGTTGGTCCGACTGGATCCGGCAAAACTTTATTGGCCAGAACACTTGCTCGTATCCTCAACGTTCCATTTGCCATTGGCGATGCCACGACGCTGACCGAAGCAGGATATGTCGGCGAAGACGTCGAAAACCTGTTGCTGAAACTCTTGCACTCTGCCGATTTCGACATTGAGGCGGCACAACGAGGTGTGATTTACATCGACGAGATCGACAAGATCGGCAAGACCAGCAACAACGTTTCGATTACTCGCGATGTCTCAGGCGAAGGTGTCCAACAGGCTCTCCTGAAAATGCTGGAAGGCACCATCGCTAACGTTCCACCTCAAGGTGGTCGCAAACATCCAGAGCAGCAATACATTCAGATTGACACCAAGGATATTCTGTTCATTTGCGGTGGAACGTTCGTAGGCGTAGACGACATTATCCGGCGACGCTTAGGGAAACGTACGATCGGTTTCGGATCGGAAACGGGTTTCCGTGAAGAAAGCGGTTTGCGAGAACTTTTGCCACAAGTAACCAGCGACGACATTCTCGAATTCGGGTTAATCCCGGAGCTGGTCGGTCGTCTGCCGGTTGTTTCGGCACTTGCACCACTTGACGAATCTGGTTTAGTTCGCGTTTTGACCGAACCCAAGAATGCTTTGGTTCGCCAATTCGAGAGTCTGTTCCAGATGGAAAACAGCGATTTGAAGTTCACCGACGGAGCTTTGCAAAAGATCGCACACCAGGCGATGGACAAAGGTACTGGAGCGCGGGGTCTGCGTTCGATTATTGAGAAGGTAATGCTTGACATCATGTACGACCTCCCCGATAAGCCGAAAGGCACCAAGATCACGATCGACGAAGAAACCGTAGTGGGTGCCCACTCACCCTTTTCGATGCCCGAGTCCAAAAGCGCATAAGTCGGATTGACTTGTGCCAATGTTTGATCGTAAAGAAGATCAAGCTCGTTCTTACGCCAACCAGATCCCTGCCGGCAACGGCAGGGATTTTTTTGTTGAGAAGCCTCGCTTCAAAATGTTTTTCAGTCGATGTCATTTTGAGCTCGAGATTTGCAGCACAACACTCAGAATGAACTTGTTATTAGAATCGTGCGAGTACACTCGTCATACAGCGGGAGCCTCGGCGACCGAAGAATCTCACGTAAAAATACGAAAGATCCTTCGGCTCGTTCCTCGCCTCAGGATGACACTATCAAAACCAATTTTTTTTGAAAGTGCTCTTGTTGAATTGCTTCACAGAAGCAATTATTCCTTGAACAGATCGTGGTCCAGGTGGTGCAAGATTTCTCGAATTCGAGGCATCGCTTCCATCGTCGTCTGATAGCCGACGTCCGCCATTTCAGGCGTCTGCGTGAACGCTGCCATCGGAAATTTACTGACATCCGGAGCGATGGTTACGTCGGCATTTCTCGCTCCCACGCCACTTAAGTTGTGGGCTTGTACATTCAAACACCTCAAAAGTGTCGTGATGGCACCAGGTGACTTCATGTTCTCCGTCGGCGTGTTCGGAAAGTTGTTGCCCACTCGATGTTCGATATTCGCCGAGACGTCGACGCCAATAATGAAATTACAACCTAACTTGACCAGAACATCCGCTGGTAAGTTGTTCAAAACACCACCATCAACGAGCAATCTGCCGTCGCGACAAATCGGTGCCGCCAAGACGGGCAGGTTAATGCTTTCTAGTAAAGCGTAGATCGCATCACCCTTTGATCGAACCACCATCTCAGCCGAAACCAAATCCGCGGTCACCGTATGGACGGGCACCGGACATTGTTCCAATCGCCAATCATGCATGTATTTTCGCAACATCTTATCCCAGGATCTGGTGCGAAACTGCTTGACCATGTAGAACTCTTCGCCCATGGGCAGCATATTGAAAATCGAACTTGGCGCCATGTCTTCGGTAAAGTGTTCGATTCCAAAGTCGGGTGAATATCCTGCGCAGTAAACCACACCCGTCAGGACACCGGCGCTCGTTCCGGCCATGATGTCGATCGTGATTCCTGATTCTTCGAGCGCTTTTAAAACACCAAGATGGCTCATTCCACGTGCAGCGCCGCCACTGAGGGCAATCCCAATACTAACACCACGTAAGTAGTGAACGATCCTCTCGATTCCTTGACTGTAAAGACGGGTGACCGACGGAGGATCGGTCAGTTGTACTTTGAAATCACGTTCGACAAGGTTATCCAATTCAGGTACCAGGGGTGCCACCTGTTCATTTTCGCTCAGAACCCAAACCAGGTGCATTTTCTTTTTCCACGACGGCGATCGGTTCATCAAGCCCTTGAGTTCGTTGACCGCAGGAGCCGGGTCTCCAGTTTCCGACATGCAGAAAACCGAGTCTGACAGCTCGACAAGTCGCACCAGTTTTTCAGGCGGATGCGGGCGGTCAACGACAATGACAATTCGTTTCAAATCCGCCCAGTGACTCACGATTGAACGCACGTCGTCTTCGTCAAGATAATCTCCACTTTCATCGCGAAGCGATTTGAATGGAATCTGTGAGTCGTAGGGTGGAACGTTAGAGTCGCAGAGAATCCCAATCTTCTCACCAATTTCAGCCAACCGAGATGCAACTTTGGCAACAAGTCTGCGCATATGATCGTCGGCATGAATGAAGGTTACAACCTTCGAAAGAGATCGTTTGCTGCGCCGAATTAACGCGTCGCGAACACTCAAGCCGACTTTTCGTAGCAGATTACGTCTGAGAATTGGAAAGCGCTGCGCAAATTCCGCGGCGATCTCTCTTGGAATTCGAGCCAACAATGCTGTTTCGTCGACTTCGACGCTGACTGGAGATTCCTCTTCGGTAACAAGTAACAACGCCCCAAATTGATCGCCGGAAGAAATGTAACGAATCGTATGTTGTGCGCCATCCGACATCAAGTTCGACATTCTGAGGCGACCATGCAGGACCAGGTAAAGTGCATCAATTGTCGTTCCTTCGGAATGTATGACGTCGCCAGCCTTAGCGTGAACAAACTCCACGTGCTCGGCGATCGACTCGATTTCTTCATCAGACAGTCCCACGCAAGCGTCGTGGAGACGTAGCAGAGCTAGATGTTTTGGGTCCATGATTACCTGTGGTTATCGAACAATTTGTTCCGTTAGTTAATTCTGTTTAGTCGATTACAAAATGGGCGCGAACAATCGAGTTAGGCGGCTGGTGACTCGAAACCACAATCCTCGCGAAGCCAATTCTGACAGATCGATGAGTTGCGATTTGGCAAAATCGGCATTCAACATCTGTTCAACTTGTCGGTTGAACGTTTCGTCGACGGTCACGATCGAGATTTCAAAGTTCAAACGAAATGAGCGGTTATCAAAGTTTGCGGTGCCAACAATCGAAACCAGATCGTCAACGAGGACGACTTTTTGATGCAGAAAGCCATCACCGTACTCGAACATTTTGACGCCGGCTTCGGCGACTTGTGGCACGTAAGTCATCGCCGCTTGCTTGACATACCATTTGTCCGCCAGGCCGGGGATCAAGATCCGCACATCCACTCCACGCATGGCGGCCAGTTGCAAGGCCGTCACGATTCCTTCGTCAGGAACAAAATAGGGACTGGCGATCCAGATCCGTGACTTCGCGGTGTTGATCGCGTGCGTAAAAAACAGACCACAAGTTTCAACGTCATCATCCGGACCGCTGGGCACGACCAGGATCGTCTTGTCAGCACCGTCGGCAGCTTTGGGTTTCCATTCAAGTTTAAGAATTTCGCTTGTCGCCCATAGCCAGTCCTCGACAAAGGCCAGCTGAATTGCCAAGGCCGCGGGTCCTTTAATTTCCATATGGGTGTCACGCCAGGGAGTCAGTCGCCTGGATTTATGAACATATTCGTCACCCACATTCAAGCCGCCCACCAACGCGCACTGTCCGTCAACCACCACGATTTTTCTGTGATTCCTGAAATTTAATTGAAATCGGTTAAACCAACCTCGCGTCGATTTTACTCCCGACACGTTCACGCCGGCGCCGCGCAGTTCATTGACGTAACTTTGACCAATGTCCTTCGAACCTACTTCATCAAACAGCAGATAGACCTGGCAGCCCCGTTTGGCCGCGGCGATGAGAACCGCTTTGAACTGCCGGCCCAAATCGTCGTCTTTTACGATAAAAAACTCGGCCAGCACATATTTTTTGGCCCGTTCAATGGCAGAAAATATCGCTTCAAACGTCGCTTCGCCATCGACCAGGAGTCGAGTATCGTTGCTACGCAAATAAGGAAGATGCGTCAGCTCGTTCAACACTCTCGCGTCGCCGAACTTGCTGCCCAAGTCAACAATAAATTCATCGGCATGCGATTCAACATGATCAAAAATCTGTTCCAGACGATGGTTGTCGGCTCGCCGCAGATTGACCAGCCCATTAAACTTGCTTCGACCAAAGACCAGATACAGCGGCAGGCTAATCAACGGCAAACAAATCAAGGCAACGCCCCACGCGATTGAACCCTGTGGGGTGCGAGTCAACAATATAGCGTGCACCGCGGCCACGCCCCCCAATAACTGAAGGGTCAGATACACCGTTCCAATAATGCTGCCAGTCATCGCTTCCATACGTTTTAGTTACGAATCAAGTCATCAGTTTATGGGAATCGGATTGCGAATACTAGAATTGCTCCTCGGAGTGCCTGAGCATCGCCACGGGAAGCTTGCTAAATTCATCAATTCGGGTTGTGCAATGACGACCATCGTTGTTGCCTTTGCAATAGAACCCGTCAAGGTCGGCGCGGATGCAATTGTTGTGACCAAAGCGATGTCGGCCTCCACGATCGCTGAGGTCTTTGTGGAAGACGATTCCATTCGGGTGGAACTCGAAATTGGCGCGGAAGACTTCGACGCATTTAAGAACTCCCTTCCCGACGAAATCTACCAGAAGCTCAAGCTCGATAATCCGCAGACATTTGAAGAGAGAATTGAGGAGTTTTTTTCCAATGACCTGGTCATCTGCGGCGATGATCAACCGCTCTCCGGTAAAGTTCTCAAACTCGCCGCGAGAAAGAGGATGATCCGGGACGAAATAACGGGCAAACCGCTAGCACGGCAACCTGAGGATGGGCCCGTCGTCATCTACGCCGAACTTGAGTATGACTTGATCCGCAAGCCGCAAACGATCTCGATTCAGCCTCCCCGTGCTAACGACAACAATTTTGTGAATGCGAATATCGGATTCATTTCCTACCATCGCGGGTTGCCCGTGATGGATTTCCGTTACCTTTCCAGCAAGGAAACTTTGAATCTTGATTGGGATGACCCGTGGTATTCTCAATTTCTCAATCGCAACTTACGCCGGCAGCACGATGCCCCGATGTCTGTGTTTTTGTATGTCGAACCATTTGAAGTGCGGGTGGAAGTCATTGCCCGCCCGGTCGATCTGCAACGCTGGATCGACGTGGATGTTTCCATTGGCCAAACCATCGAGGTGCCACAACAAGCCGAGCTAAAATCCAGGGTGGGCGATTTCTTAAATAACAAGATCTCGCTCGAAATCGACGGTCAAACGGCCATTGGCAAGCACGATCGAATTCACTTCATCCGCCGCACGCTTC
>JAHEJI010000004.1:43890-66278 GCA_024638965.1 Planctomycetaceae bacterium | reverse complement strand
TTTGGCAGTCAATTTGGCTTGTGATCGTGCTTGTTGGCACGACATCTGGAATCGTTTTTTGGTGAGCTGTAATGCAAGAGTTTCAATTTCCAAGCTGGGTTAACAAATTTACCTTGCTTGTTATTGGCGGTGGTCTCGCGGTCGCGGGGTATCTGGCAACCTGCTTGTTCGCCGGCATTCATCCTTCGATTATCAACGTTGGACACCAGCCGAAGCAGCCGGTTCCATTCAGTCACAAGATACATGCTGGAGCCTTGAAGCTCGATTGCCGGTACTGCCACAACACCGTTGAAAAAGCCGGGCATGCCGCCATTCCTCCGACGTCAACTTGTGGCAACTGTCATGGCGGCAACCGCGTCAAGGTTGACGAACAGGGTCAACCCGTCACCCTCGGCGTCATCCAACCCGAAAGCACTTTGCTGACCAAAGTGCGCGAGAGCCTCGAAGACAATGTGCCGGTTGAATGGGAACGTGTACACGATCTTCCTGATTTTGTTTACTTCAATCACTCCGTACACATCAGCCGCGGCGTGAGTTGCGTTTCTTGCCATGGTCGTATCGACAAAATGGAAATCGTCACCCAAGTCGAATCACTCTCGATGAAGTGGTGTCTCGACTGCCATCGAAATCCTGAGAAAAACATTCGCGACCCTGAGCTTGTCACGCAGCTCGACTTTGTGCCAAAAGACGCGGACGGAAACGAAATTGATCAAGAGACTTATGGCAAAGAGTGGGCTGAAAAACTCCAAATTAACCCGAACGTCAGCTGTTCAACGTGTCACCGATGAACGAACCAAATACAAATAAAATGGAACTCCTGAACCTTCAAAACGTCGAAGCGACGGCCGAAATTCAAACGGCAATCGATCGCGACTTTGGGGCCGCTACCGAAGGGCTTTCGAACGACAACATTGACGGGGGCGACGAAGGTCTGTCTCGGCGTCGCTGGATGCAATTGATGGGTGCTTCCCTGGCTCTCGGCGGAACCGTGGGCTGCCGATACGAAGAAGAAAAGATCGCCCCGTTTTCGTTCAGGCCCGCTAATCGCATCCCGGGTATTCCGCAAAAGTTTGCGTCGGTGATGGATTTTTGTGGAGTTGCCCAGCCGGTATTGGCTATTTGTTATGACGGTCGCCCTGTCAAAATTGATGGCAATCCCGATCATCCCATGACGGGAGGCGGAGCTTCAACCGCGTTTACCCAGGCCAGAATTCTGGAGCTCTACGACCCCGATCGTCTGCGAGGTCCGATGAAGGGTGTCGATTCGTCCGAAGAGGCGACACGCGAAGACATTGCAGATGCCGCGAAATTTCTCGGCGCAAGTTCACTTGCTGGTGTCGCAGTGTTGGCTGAGCCAAGTTCATCGCCAAGCTTGTTGCGCCTAAAGAAAAAGTTCGAAGACAAGGGTGGAAAATGGTTCACGTATACATCGGTCGGTGATGATAACACGCGGGCCGGTAGCAAGATGGCGTTCGGCAAGGCGCTGCGTTCACATTTGATGCTGGACAAAGCCAAGGTGATTGTTTCGCTTGATGCGGATCCGATCGGCATCGACGCAGCGAGTATCGTGAATAGTAGCCGATTCACCAAAGGTCGCGATGCTGATCACGGACAGATGAGCCGTTTGTACGCCGTTGAAAGCCAGTACTCGATCACTGGGGCCGCCGCTGATCATCGGATTTCCCTTCCAAGTGGCAAAATTGCAGTGTTTGCAGCGGCCTTGGTTGAGGCCATTAGTAAAACAACTGCGGGCGCCGAGGTCGACGCCAACCTGCCCTATCGTGAAAAAGTCCTTGCCGCCATGGCTCAAGACCTCGTCGACAACGAGGGCGCAAGTGTGATCGTCGTCGGCGAACGTCAGCCTCCCGAAGTTCATGCGTTGGTTCACAGCTTAAACGATCAGCTTGGCAACCATGGCTCGACGGTCATTTTTACCGATCTTGTCGACGCCGGTCGGCCTTCGACGCTTGACGCGATCAATGATTTTGCGGCTCAAGTTGCCGCGGGTGAGATTCAGTCTCTCGTCGTCATTGGCGGTAACCCAGTCTACACCGCTCCGCGTGCACTGAAGCTTGGGGATACGATCAGGTCCGTGGGTACCTCGCTCCATCTGACGTTGGCCGAAAACGAGACTTCTTTGTGTTGCAGATTTGTGAGTGACATTGGTCACGACCTCGAATCCTGGTCAGACGGTTTGGCGTACGATGGTTCGGTTTGTATCGGTCAACCGTTGATTTCGCCACTTTTCGGTTCACCGTCGGTAATCGAGGCTTTGTCCGGTTTCATGGGCGATTCCAATCCGGGTCTCGAGATTGTTCGCGAAACGGCGGGTCTTGACGATAACGCCTGGAATCAGGCGGTTCATGACGGATTCGTCGCAGACTCGGCTGCCGCGCCGGTTACTCCGACGCCAAACGAAGTTCCCATGTCCGGCTCGACAGATTGGAACAACGAGTGGGATGGCAAGACCCTTGAAATCGTGTTTACTCCCAGCTCGTCGATTTACGATGGCCGTTTCGCAAATAACGCCTGGTTGCAGGAGCTTCCCGATTTTTTCACTAAAGTCACGTGGGATAACGTTGCCCTTGTTAGTCCCAAGACCGCCGATAGCCTTGGTTTGAAAGAACAAAGGCTGGTGACGCTCAAGATCAGCGGTGAAGAGCTTTCTCTGCCAGTTCACATTCAACCTGGACAGGCGGACGGTTCAGTCGGTGTTGCCCTGGGATACGGACGCACAAAAGCGGGACGAGTTGGCGGCAATCTCATCGGTGGTTTAAACCGTTACGCGTGGGCTGCGGACAAAGTGGGCCAGGATGTCGGGATTTTGCGTTCACAACAAAATTGGTACGTCGGTAAAGATTTGACCGTCCACCCGACAGGCACGCAATACAAACTTGCGATGACCCAAGAGCCCTGGGAAATTGACCGCACGGGTCGCGACGAAATTCAAGCTCGCATGTTCCGCAATTACAACAAAGCGGAAAGCGACCGAAGCGCTTTGATCCGAGAAGGGACGTTTGAGAGCTACCAGGAGTTTCTTGCGGATCCAGCCAACCAGGAAACCCACAGCCACAGTTCAACAAAACCAAAACGCCCCGATGGCTCACTGCCGGTTTTAAACAACGTCGCCTTCACGGTTCCGGACGAAGCCAGCGATGATCAGCAAGAACAGGGTGACGACCATGAGGAGCATTCGGCGCATCATTGGCCCGAGGCTTTTCATCTTCACTTTGAAAACTTTGACATCACGCCCGGTGCCCGCGAAACGTATCGCTACGACAGAGAACAAAAAGACAAATATGGCAATACACTAAAAAATCGTTGGGGCATGGCGATCGACTTGAACAAGTGCACCGGCTGTAATGCTTGTGTCATTGCCTGTCAGGCTGAAAACAACGTTCCGGTGGTCGGCAAGTCGCAGGTCTGGCGCGGCCGCGAAATGCATTGGCTAAGAATCGACCGCTACTACGGGGACAACTTGTACAACAAAGAAGCAGCCAAACACGACGACAAACAGATCATTCATCAGCCGGTCACGTGTCATCAATGCGAAAACGCTCCTTGCGAAACAGTGTGCCCCGTCGCCGCGACGACGCATAGTACCGAGGGCTTGAACGACATGGTTTACAACCGCTGTATCGGAACACGTTACTGCGGCAACAACTGTCCTTATAAAGTTCGTCGTTTCAATTACTTTAATTACTCAGATGCCGTGACGCTGATTAAATATCCAGGTGCCGACAAGTTGCCAAAGGGAGACCTTCAGCTGCAAGGACTGATGATGAACCCGGAAGTCACCATCCGTTCTCGAGGCGTAATGGAAAAGTGCACTTACTGTATCCAGCGGATCCAAAACACCAAGATACAAGCCAAAGTTGAAAAACGGGAAATCGGTCCAAACGAAATCGTCGTCGCGTGTCAGCAAGCCTGTAGTTGTGATGCGATTACATTTGGCGATTTGCTGAATGTCGAAAGCGACGTTGCGAAAGCTCACGCCAACAAGCGATCTTATGTCATGCTGGAAGCATTGAATAACCATCCACGCACACGCTATCTGGCTCGAGTTCGTAACCCACATCCAGCCCTGATCGATTGGGATGATCGCGACTCCGTTCGCGGCGGACGAGACGCCAAGGATCAAGTTGTGAGTGAAAACCACGGCTGAATCGAATAATCACAAGCGAACAAAAAAAGCGACGCCTATCTGATAAAGAACGGCACATAAACAACTGAGTTGAGATATGAAAACTCAATTCTGAATTTGAATACCGACAATTGACTGCCCAACCAGGCGAGAACATAAATGGCCACGACCATTGATCCACGAATGGACAACTTTTCCATAGAAGACCCGGGCGATCGCGCTCCGTTGGTTTTGGGCGGATTAGATTACACCGGCGTGACGGAAGACGTTGCAGCGATTTGGGAGGCAGAGAACCCTCCCAAAGTCTGGTGGATCATATTGCTAATGGCGATGTCGCTGTTGTTGATGTTGGGCGCTTGCATTGGGCATTTGTTTTTGAAGGGTGTCGGCGTTTGGGGCAACAACAATCCGGCCTACTGGGGCTGGCCGATCGTTAATTTCGTATTTTGGGTCGGGATTGGCCACGCTGGCACGCTGATTAGTGCGATTCTGTTTCTGTTCCGGCAAAATTGGCGAACCGGTATCAATCGTGCGGCTGAGGCGATGACGATTTTTGCCGTTATCTGTGCGGGTTTGTTCCCCGGGATCCACATTGGCCGCGTCTGGGCGTTTTACTGGCTGTTCCCGATTCCAACTGAACATCTGGCCATGTGGCCGAATTTCCGCAGCCCGCTGCTCTGGGATGTGTTCGCCGTGGGGACTTATGCGACCGTTTCGGTGCTGTTCTGGTACATGGGAATGGTTCCTGATATTGCTACGTTCAGAGATCGTTGCACCTCAAAAGTTGGCAAGATCGTTTATAGCCTGCTTTCTTTGGGTTGGACGGGATCAGCCCGCAACTGGCACCGTTACGAAATGGCATACACGATTCTGGCCGCGCTTGCGACGCCTCTCGTTTTGAGTGTCCACACGATTGTTAGCTTTGACTTTGCTGTCTCGCAGCTTCCCGGCTGGCACACGACGATCTTCCCGCCCTACTTTGTTGCGGGTGCGATCTTTAGTGGTTTTGCGATGGTGGTCACCTTGCTGGTGCCATGCCGGAAGATTTTCAAACTCGAAAATCTGATCACGATCCGGCACCTCGAAAACATGAACAAAATCATCATGGCCACGGGCATGATGGTCGGTACAGCTTATGGAATTGAATTCTTTATTGCCTGGTATTCCGGTGTTGAAGTCGAACAGTTTGCATTTATCAACCGCGCGTTCGGAAACTACTGGTGGGCGTATTGGATCATGGTTTCCTGCAACGTCCTGATTCCGCAGGTGTTCTGGTTTAAGTGGTGTCGCACGACACCCTGGTTCATGGTGATCATTTGCATCTTCGTGAATATTGGGATGTGGTTTGAGCGATTCGTGATTGCCGTCACCTCACTTTGCCGCGACTTCCTGCCAAGTAGCTGGGGCTATTTCCACCCGACTCCCATCGACATCATGATGTTAATCGGTAGTTTTGGATTATTTACGACGCTGTTCGCTCTGTTCTGCCGGTACTTGCCCGTCATCGCAATTGCGGAAAGCAAAGTCGTCCTTCCGCACGACCAGCCTCACGAAGACGCCCACTAAAAAACAAATGAGCGCTCGATGAGAGCGGAGAAATAGAAATGGCTGAACAACAAAACGAAAACGCTGATTCGAAACTCATCGGCTTGATGGCTCAGTTCGATGATCCTGAGACGCTGGTCCGTGCCTGTGGTCAGGCACGACAAGATGGATATAAGAAGATGGACGCGTATAGTCCGTTCCCCGTCCACGGGATCGACTCAGAGCTCGGCATTCGCAGAACTCGATTGCCGTTTTTTGTGCTTGCAATCGGACTCGGTGCCGTTTTTGTGGGCGTCGGACTGCAATGGTATGTCAATGCGACATCGACTGAATTTTCATCCTTGTTCCCGGGATACAGATTCAACATCAGCGGCAAGCCCTATTGGAGTTTGCCCGCCAATATTCCAGTCGTGTTTGAGATTATCGTCCTTTCCAGTGCATTCGCGGCGTTTTTTGGAATGTGGATTTTCAACAAACTTCCCTGGTTTTCAAATCCGCTGCATCGGATTTCGCGATTCAAACGGGCGACCAATGATCGTTTCTTCCTGGTCATTAGCGAGAAAGACTCTCAATTCGATCAGGCTGCCGTTGAGGCCAAGTTCAACCAATGGGGCTCAACCGCGATTGAAGAGGTTCGTCAGGACCTGACGGACACCCAACTTCCTCAGTTCGTGAAGCTGGCTGCGGTGCTCGTCTTGATTTTATTGATGGTACCCCCCGTGTTGATCTACCGAGCCATGGGGATGACCAATCGTGCTCCACGGTTGCACTTCATGCCCGACATGGACTGGCAGGAAAAATTTAAAACACAGACGATCAGCCCGAACCTGGCTAACGACAAGGCGGGAACGGATTATCTGTTTTCTGACTTCCGCGCGATGCGAGAACAGGTGCCGGGCACCATTGCCCGCGGCGATCTCGAAGTCAGCAGTGAATACAACCACGGTATTCAATCAGGTTCGACCAAGGTAACTGTTCGAATGAATCCGGGCGTCGTGAGAACGGGGCTGGGGCAAGAGCAAGAGGGTGCCGCACCGCCGGCCGCGCCGTCGGAACCAAACTGGGTAACGACTTTCCCCAAAGACGTGAACATCGATGCTCAAACGCTGGCTCGTGGAAAACAACGTTTCGAAATTTATTGCTCCGCTTGTCATGGCTTTGACGGCAACGGCAAAGGGTTAGTAAACGAACGTGCGTTGGCACTTAACGCGGCGGGAAAAGCCGCTTGGACGACTGCCAAATCGCTTCATGATCCGGAAGTCAAAAATAATGAAAAGAACCCGGTTGGGCGCATTTTCGACACCATTACCAATGGGCGAAACACGATGGGGCCGTATCGGCGACAGATTCCAGTTGAAGACCGCTGGGCGATTGTCGCTTACGTGAAAGCTCTTCAAGCAACCGGCATCCAGCCCGAGACGACCACGGTCGGCGAAGCTCAAAACGCGGCTGGGAAAACGAAGCCATAATCAAAAACATCACCAGCAACTGCTGAATAACAGTCATTGAATAAACAGTAACTGCAATGCACGAAACAAGACCAGCAAAAATCACTTCACCGATCCTGTCGTTGAGTGATGACTACGTAAAAATGATTCCAATAGCATTGATCGTTGGTGCAATCGGCGTCGGCGTGTCGCTTTTGATGAGCAGCCTCGGATCGGAGAATGGATTCAGACATTTTGCGTTCACGTATTTGACCAGTTTTTGTTTTCTGTTGACGACATCATTGGGATGCCTGTTTTTTGTGATCGTCGTGCATTTGACTCGGGCCGGTTGGAGTGCAACCGTTCGCAGGCTGGCCGAGCTATTGGCGATGTGCATCGTTCCACTTTTTATTCTGGCGTTGCCGATCGTGGTTCCTGTTGTTCTGCAGCAAGACCTCCTTTATTCGTGGAACAGTATTGGCTGGTCGGAACACGGAGCGGCTGCTGAGTTGATTAAGGAAACCGGACAAAAACCGCCGCTGGAAATCCTCAAAGGCGGCTATTTGAATTGGTGGTTCTTCACCGCGCGGGTAATCGCATACTTCGTGATTTGGGGCTTAATGGCCTGGTTCTTTTTGAGCAATTCGTTGAAGCAGGACAAATCGGGTGAAAAGAGTTTGTCTCTGAAAATGCAAAAGCTCAGTGCCCCAATCATGATCTTGTTTGCGGCAACATTGGTTTTCTCGTCGTTTGACTTTGAGATGTCTTTGGCTCCGTTGTGGTTTAGCACCATGTTTCCCGTCTATTTTTTCGCAGGATCGTTTCTAGGCGGTTTGGCAGCCATCACCTTAGCCGCGTTGCTGCTGCAGCGAAGTGGGCGGATCACTGACGAGATCACAGTCGATCATTACCACGACCTCGCCAAGTTAATGTTTTCCTTTATCTTCTTCTGGGGTTACATTGGTTTCGGTCAGTTCATGTTGATTTGGTACGCCAACATTCCGGAAGAGACGTTTTGGTTTGACTGGCGGATTAATCGTGACGGCTGGCGAATGTTGTCGCTAATTTTGTTGTTCGGTCATCTGTTTATTCCGTTTTTGGGCCTGATGGCTCGAACCGTGCGGCGAAACAAGACGTTCTTGCTTTTTGCCTCGATCTACGTCCTTATTTTCCACTGGATTGACCATTATTGGCTGGTAATGCCTCAGTTGAATCCGGGCGAACCGTTGACATTTAGCTGGTTGATCGACATCCCATGTGCGATCGGAATGATCGGCCTATTCGTCGCAATTTTTTGCTTGATCGCACGAGACCGACCGCTTGTACCGCTTCAAGACCCTCGACTTGGCGAAGCCCTCAATTTCAAGAACCTGTAACCACAAACCACTGTTTGAATGATGACTACCGCAATGGCAGAACGAACTGAATCACCTGACACGCATGTTGTGCCGGAAAAGCCCAGTTACGAAGACATCAATACACCGGTCATTATCCTGGTGGGTGTGATCAGCTCCATCGTGACTTTCATGATCATCGCCCTGGTCCAAGGCATGTGTTACCACTGGGAGAATTCAAAGATCAGGGCTCGATCGAACGAAGTCGTGAGCATGCCAGCCCGCCAATACATTGACGAGCAAAAAAAAATACTTGCCGGAGGCGACGGAATTATCTCGATCGACGACGCCATGAAGAAGGTAATCGAAGAATTCGGCAGCAAATAACCAAGCCTGGCAGCGTCTCACGGCCAATCGTTTTGGCCAGCGACGCTCTTGCAACACAACGAACATGAACCGATTTTCGTCCACAATTCGAATTGCAGTTTGGGGAGCGATCCTCATGTTTGCGATGGCAATCCCGGTTCAAGGTGCGCGTATCGATGAGGATGCACGCGACGACCAAGCCCAGGTAGCCAATGATCAAAAACCCGATTGGGACTCCAGCAAGCTGCCCGACGTTGCCAAAAACATTGGTATCGACACAAAAACGGGCAAGTTGATCGAGCTCGATACATCATTTGACGATTCACAAAACAACTTTGTCCGGATGAGGCAGTTTTTCGATGGCAAGCATCCCGTCATGCTGTCTTTCAATTATTCGAATTGTCCAAAGCTGTGCAGCGTGCAGCTGGAAAACATGATCTCCTGTCTTCGCCAGGTTGATCTCGATGTCGGCGAAGATTTTCAGGTCGTTTCTGTTAGCATTGACCCGTTAGAACAATCGTCAAGAGCTCGGCAAACCAAAGACAAGTTCGTCAAACAATACAACAGAAAGGGATCCGAGGACGGTTTTCACTTCCTGGTCGGTGATCGCGACTCGATCTCGTTTTTGGCCGACGAATGTGGTTTCCGATACAAATATGTGCCGCATCAGAAACTCTACTCGCATTTGCCTTGCTTCATATTACTTTCACCCGAAGGCAAGATTGTCCGCTACATCCACGGACTTGATTATGATCCAGAGACGATTAAACGAGCGCTGGTAGAGGCATCTGAGGGCCGAATTGGCTCGCCCATTAATCGGCTGAGCTACAACCTTGGCTGTTACCTGTTCGACGAATCAACGGGCAAGTATTCGCCGCAAGCCATGGTCTTCATGCGACTGGGCGCTGCCGTGACTGTTGCTTTATTGCTGATAACCCTGGTGCCGTACTGGTTTTTCCGACGTACCGCAAAAACAACCAAGGACAAACCAGATCTTAACAAAGAATTCATTCACCCCTCAACGCTTTAGATAAGACAACCAACATGATGCCACAAATACCGATGTTGCTTGCACAAATTGACGAAAAGGTTCGCGAACTCACGAGCGCCAATGCCCACGACACTCCAGTGCCGGATGAAGCGATGGTCCATGATGGTTCCTTCTGGTTCCCAAAAGTGGCCTCCTCGTATGCCTCGGATGTTGACTTTTTGTTCATGGCAATCTTTTGGATTTCAGCCGTGTTCTTTGCCATCATCGTCGGCGTGATGATCTATTTTTGTATCAGGTACCGTCGCATTGGTGGCAAGATCGAGCCCCAACCGAGCGCGTCGCATAACACGACGATCGAAATCCTCTGGTCCGTGCTACCAAGCATTTTGCTGGTCTGGATTTTCTACGTTGGAGCCGTTGGCTTCTTCGAAATGAGAATTTCGCCGGAAAACGCTGAAGATATTCAAGTTACCGCCCGAAAGTGGAATTGGTCGTTTACGTACCCGGACGGCGATATTTCTTCCGAGTTGCATCTTGTTCGCGATAAACCTGCTCGGCTTGTCATGCGCTCGGATGATGTTTTACACAGCATGTACATTCCGGCGTTTCGTCAGAAAGTGGATGTGGTTCCCGGGCGTTATACCTACGCCTTTTTGATGCCAATTCTGGACGGCAAGTTCCGTTTGGCGTGTACCGAATACTGCGGTGACGAACACTCCAAAATGCGCACGATGTGTCAGGTACATGTCAGCGAGGAGGATCGAAAAGAAAACACCCAATGGATCACGGCAGACCACAAACCGTGGGAAAACGGTGAACGCCTTTACAAAATCAACTGTTCTGGTTGCCACAAAGTTGACGGCACCGCCGCCACGGGTCCGGCGTTGAATACGATTTGGGGCGAAACAGAAAATTTGATTGGGAAGGCCCCGCGTTTGGTTGACCACAACTATGTTCGCGAATCGATTCTCTATCCCGACAGAGACATTGTTGAAGGATATGGACCTGTTTCAAAGATGAACTCGTTTCAAGGCAAGATATCGGACAAAGACATCGACTACTTGATTACTTATATGCAATATTTGAAAACGGGTGAAGTCGTTGAGCTCAAAGATGAAAACGCGACCGACGCAGCGGCGCCACCAGCCGAAGAACCTGCACAAGCTCCGGCAGAAGCTGGGTCTGGTGAAAACAACTGAAATCACTCACTACAAAGCTTAACCGGCTTTCAAAGGTTGAAACATGGGAACGACAATAAAAGCTACGCCAGAGATTTTTGGTCACGCAGAAAACAACTTTTTCAACGCCTCGAGTGGTTGGAAGTCATGGGCCTTTACGCTTGATCACAAGCGAATTGGGATCATGTACCTGATCGGCGTGACGACCGCCCTGTTCCTGGCAGGCGTCTTTGCACTCGTTTTGCGATCCCACTTGTGGACCGCGAATTCGGAAATGCTCACGCCCGCAATGTACAACCAGATGTTCACGCTTCACGGCGCCGTGATGGTGTTCGCTTTTATTATTCCCAGTATTCCTGCGGCTCTGGGCAATATGATCTTGCCCATGATGCTTGGTGCCAAAGACGTCGCGTTCCCACGGCTTAACTTGATGAGTTTTTACTTGTGGATCATCGGTACCGGGTGTCTGCTCTACGCGATCCTGGCGGGCTACGGTCTTGATACGGGATGGACCTTTTACACGCCGTACAGCATCGAAACAGAATCGGGTGTGATTTACGCCACGGCCGGCGCGTTCGTGCTTGGTTTCAGTTCGATCTTTACCGGGATTAACTTTCTGGTGACCGTCAATACGATGCGGTTGCCTGGCCAAGGTTGGTTCAAACTGCCTTTGTTCATCTGGTCACTGTACGCGACCGCCATCATCCAGATTCTGGCAACGCCTGTGCTGGGGATAACGTTGTTGTTGCTGATCTCCGAACGGCTCATGAGCATTGGAATTTTCGACCCGCGGTATGGCGGCGACCCCGTGTTGTTCCAGCACTTCTTCTGGTTCTATTCGCATCCGGCGGTTTATATCATGATTCTCCCGGCGATGGGTGTGATCAGCGAACTGATTGCGGTTTATAGTCAGAAACGGATTTTCGGATACTCATTTATCGCGTTTTCCAGTGTGGCAATCGCGTTGCTTGGTTTCCTGGTTTGGGGCCATCATTTGTTTACCAGTGGACAATCGCTTGTCGTTACCTTGATTTTTAGCGCGATCACCTTTTCCGTCGCGATTCCGTCAGCGGTGAAAGTGTTCAATTGGCTGGCAACGATGTACAAGGGTTCGATTTTGCTCGCCACACCGATGTGCTATGCGTTGTCGTTCATCTTTCTGTTCGGAATCGGAGGATTGACGGGTCTGTTCCTGGGAGCTCTTTCAACCGACATTCATCTTCACGATACTTACTTCGTCGTTGCCCACTTCCACTTTGTGATGGTGGGGGGAACGTTGACCGCATTGCTCGGTGGATTATTCCATTGGTGGCCAAAAATGTTCGGTCGCATGTACAACGACATGCTGGGTCGCGTTGGTTGTTTTCTTGTTTTCATCGGGTTTAACTTGACGTTCTTTCCGCAGTTCGTAATGGGGTCGCGCGGTATGCCTCGACGTTATGCGACTTACGATCCTGAATACCAGATTTTCCATCAGTGGTCGACGATTGGCGCTTTCTTGTTGGGGATCGGTATCCTGTTAGCCTTCGCCGTGCTCGTGTACGCTGCGTTCAAAGGACCCAAAGTGGGCGGCAACCCGTTCAAAGCGGCTTCGCTCGAATGGCAATCCAGCTCGCCTCCTGACTTCCACAACTTTTTACACAAGCCGGTCATGACCGATCCGTATGACTTTGATGCGATGGTCTATGATGAAGATCTTGATACCTACATCCACCGTGAATTCGCTGATCCGGCGAAAGTGCCGCCTCGAGTAGAGCCAATCCATCACTAATATTCGCGGACCTTAAACAGACAACTTCAACGAGCCGATTTATTCGGAGCAAAAATGGCAACTGCCGATACAGAAGTACACGACGAGCATGAACATGGTGAGTTCATTGCGCATCACTTTGATAATGCCGAACAACAATATGACTCGGGCAAATTGGGTATCTGGGTTTTCCTGGTTACTGAAGTCCTGTTCTTCAGCGGTTTGTTTGTTGCTTACACGTTGTACCGAAGTCATCATCCTGAAATTTTCGACCAAGCTCACGTCTTTCTCGACAAGTGGCTGGGCGGTTTGAACACGGTTGTGCTGCTATTCAGCAGTTTGACCATGGCCTTAGGCGTTCGTTATGCGCAGCTTGGCAAAAACAAACTCGTTGCGTTTTTTGTGTTAATTACGATGGTTTGCGCAGCGGTCTTCATTGGTGTTAAAGCAATCGAATACAGTCACAAATGGGATCAAGGCATCCTGGTTAGTAGCGCATTTAACTACACGACGGTTCACGCTGTGCCGGCAACTGCCATCGGGAAGGCCTTGCATATTTCGGACTATCTCGTTTATCTGAGCGTCGTCCCAGCCATTCTGTTGATTGGATTCCTGATTGCGGCAGTTGGATTCACGGTTGGCGGCAAAAAAATTCTGGGCATCTTTTGTGGCTGCATGGCGATTACCGCAGGTGGATATTTCCTGGGCGCGGTAGGTGCACAGGTTTATATGAACGTCACCGATGGCGGCGTCGGCGGTTCGCACGCCAGTCAACCGATTTTACTTTATGCACAGGAAGATCATGCCGCAGACGAACGGGCTGGTGCGGTGGATGATCACGGCGATGCGAACGAAGAACATTCAGCGGACGATCATGGTTCAGGAGCGAGCCATGGACCCGATCCAACCAAGTTTGTTCGTGACATTGGCATTTTCTTTAGTATTTATTACTGCATGACGGGGCTTCACGCTTTCCACATTATTGGAGGCATTATTGCCCTTGCTTGGATTCTCTGGCGTTCTCTGCTTGGACAATGGCGTAGCGACTACTTTGGCCCGGTTGATTATGTCGGGCTATATTGGCACCTGGTCGACTTGATTTGGATTTTCCTATTCCCAATGCTTTACCTGATTGACTGATTCAGTCTTTGATCAGCGACTCAACTAAACCATCAACTTTCTCCCAAATAGAATAATGGCTGACCATCACGATCACACGTCTTTCGCCCATCCGGTATCGGTCAAACTCCTCGTTACAGTGTTTGTGGCGCTCATCCTCCTGACGATCTTAACTGTCGTTTCCGCGGGTCAACTACCTCGACCGTTTGGACTCTGGGTGGCAATGGGAATTGCAACCGTGAAAGCAGCTTTGGTGATGCTTTTTTTCATGCATATGTTTTGGGACAAACCGTTTAATATCATGGCGTTCATGAGCAGCCTGCTGTTTGCAAGCCTGTTTATCTCAATGACTCTCATGGACACCGGCCATTACCAGGACGCCATCGACCAATTCCCGCGAGAACCGGTCGCTCAACCTGCTGCCCCAGCTCAACCATGACCCATGCTTAAACGATCCATCAATTTGGTGCCGGCACGACCGGATCTTTATCAAGCCAAATTGGTATTTTATTTATTTATGGCTTCGCTGGGAATGTTTTTCATCTCGACGTTACTGACGTACCTGATCATCCGGACGCAGGCTTTCAATCCAATTCCCGATGGGAATTTGCCAGCACCGTCGCTGATGTTAAGTGATCCCAATCTTGGATCCGCGATTCCGTCTACGATCCAGTACGTCCCGTTGAGGCTTCCAACGTCTTTCTGGGCCAGCACCGCGGTCCTGTTGTTGACGGGAGTGTTTTTGCAGCGAGCCTGTTGGTTGGTCCAGCGCGAGCGTCAGCTCGAGTTTCGCAGATGGCTCGTTTGGGCGTGGGCGGCAGCGATTGTTTTCGTCGCAGTTCAGTGCTTTGGAATGAACGATTTGCTCAAACAACATTTCACTCAAACCGATGGTTCGACCAAGGTCTACGGAATGTCGTTCACGCTGGCATTTATACACGCTTTACACGTTGTCGGAGGCGTTGGGTTCCTTGGGTTCGTGATTTTTCAGGCATTTCGAAACCGCTACGATCATGAGCGGCATTGGGCCGTCGATCACTGCGCCGGTTATTGGCATTTTCTCGATATCGTTTGGGTTTCTATGCTGGTGATGTTCACGGTGACCAAATAGGACACTACTTCGAGTTTATCCTCAGCACGCATGTCACCGGGTAGTGATCTGACGGGTTACGACCTTCAAATTCACGCCGATCAATTCCCGCTTCAACGACGGTGATGTTTTCAGAAGAAAAGATAAAGTCAATTCGCGCGCCATCGGTTCGACCTTGAAAGCCGCCAAATGTCCCTGTCTCTTTCGCATCAGGATGGAGCTTCTGAAAAGTATCCACAAAGTTCGAAGACAACAATTGATAGGGCTTAGTCGTGCTGTCCGTATTGAAGTCGCCCGTAATGACAACTGGAACACTCCGTTCAAACCGTTTGGCTCGATCGACGATAACTTGTGCGGACTTTTCTCGGGCAATCACGCCGCGATGATCAAAATGAGTGTTCACGAAATAGAAAACAGACTTTGCGCGACGATCAAACAATTTCACCCAACTTGCCATTCGAGGCAGCGAAGAATCCCAACTCTTGGAACCTGGCACATTTGGAGTTTCGCTTAACCAAAAGTGCCCTTGTTCCAAAATGTCAAACCGATTCGAACGAATCAAGATTCCGCACTGCTCTCCCGATTCGCGATTCTCTCGCGACCGACCGACGTACGAATAATCTTTGAGATTCTCTTTCAAGTAAGCGGCTTGAAAGGGCAACACCTCTTGGGTTCCCAGTAAATCCGGTTTGGCATCAAGAATCGTCGTAATCACGTTTTTCTTTCGTTTGTCCCAGTGATTCTCTCCGTCATTAGCCGTGCCGAAACGAATGTTGAAACTCATCACTCGGACGTTTTGATCGTCCTGTGAATTTGCCGCTTGGGCGGGCAACAAGATGACGATCCAAATGAGCAGCCGACGCAAAACGTGTCGCTTAGTGATTTGCATGAAACTGCGCCTTTTGCCTTCTTGGTTTTTTTGCGAATGTCCTGATGTATCGGTAGCTTGATACAGTTTGATATATTGGATCATCAATCTTATGACAATCGCGAGCGCCAAACATGTCTTTGTTTGAAAAAGCCGAAAAAGAAAACCTGGATCGTGCGCAACCATTGGCCGCGCGAATGCGGCCCAGGTCACTTGAGGAATTTATTGGCCAACCGCATCTACTGGGCGAAGGAAAGCTGCTGCGCCGGTTGGTAACATCCGATCGTTTGGGCTCAGTGATCTTCTTCGGGCCGCCCGGAACCGGAAAAACAACGCTCGCCCGCATTCTGGCCCGCGAAACCAGTCGAAAGTTCGCTCAACTGAGTGCAATTCTCCACGGCGTCAAGGACCTCAGGGAAGTTCTGGCTGGCGCACGCGATTCACTCGCGACCGGTGGGCCAGCAACACTTCTGTTCATCGACGAAATCCATCGTTTCAATCGAGCTCAACAGGATGCGATGCTGGCTGATGTGGAAGACGGTATCGTCACGCTCGTTGGTGCAACAACATCCAATCCTTTTTTTGCCGTCAACGGGGCTCTGGTCAGTCGCAGCCAGATCTTTCAGTTCGAACCGCTTACCGAGGACGAAATCAAGACCACTTTGAATCGCGCAATTGCCGACAAAGAGCGAGGTTACGGTCGCAAAAAAATTCAGGCCAACCCTGACGCGTTGGACTTTCTAGCGGCTGTTTGCGATGGAGATGCCAGGCAGGCACTTTCAATTCTGGAAATTGCCGTCTTATCTACAGAAGCTCAAACCCCATTTAACGCTCCGATCGAACTGACTGCACAAGTCGTTCGAAATTCCATCTCGAAACGAGCCATCCAGTACGATCCAACGGGTGACGAACATTACGATTGCGCCAGCGCGTTGATCAAGAGCATTCGGGGCAGCGACCCAGACGCCGGTATCTACTGGTTGGCCCGCATGATTGAAGGGGGCGAAGATGTTCGTTTTTTATGCCGAAGACTAATCATTCTGGCCAGCGAAGACGTTGGCAATGCCGACCCTCACGCTTTGCCGTTAGCCGTCGCATGTTCACAAGCCTGCGAACAGATTGGACTTCCCGAATGCCAGCTAACGCTGGCCCAAACGGTCACCTACCTCGCCTGCGCACCGAAATCGAATTCTGCGACCACCGCGATTGGCGCGGCTCGAAAAGACATTCAAGAAAACCGAATTCTGCCTGTGCCTCGGTTTCTTCGAGACGGCCATTATGCGGGTGGTAAACAACTTGGTCATGGCGTCGGTTATCAATATTCGCACAACGAAGAAGACGGTGTGTCGACACAGGATTATCTTGGTATCGATGCCGAATACTATCACCCCGTCGATCGAGGCTTCGAGTCAGAACTGGCTAATCGGCTGAAAGAGATTCGAAAAAAGCTTCGACAAGCCAAATAAATGAACGTGTCCGGGAATTTGTAGCTGGATTCGAACGAATTCAATCGGTTCCTCCGCCGGTGTTAATACCGTTCAATTTTTTACATCCATGGTCGGACTTGTCATTCTGAAGGAGCTTGCGACTGAAGAATCTCACGTAATTCTACGTAGTTCCATCACCTCGATTGTTCGGTTCAGGATGTTAGAAACACAAACTTTGAACGGCTAATGCGCTTAGTTTGAAGTCTCACGACTCCAGCTACATCATGATTCGGGTCCGGCAAAAGCTAGCAAAATTGCAAGTCCGGTACACGATAAAGTCAATTTCGCAACGAAATGGTCATGATGCTGTCGATTTTGTTCGAAATTTAGATCGATCTGGCAATTCTTTTCCCCAACATCTACGATTCGCCCGCGCTTCATTCTTTCCCGATCAAACCGACCAGTGTCAACAGGTGCGGCAACAGGAAAGAGAGAATCGTAAGTGCGATTACGATAAAGATTAGATTACGAAGCCAGTTTGACCGATTTGCAATTGCGTTGCGATTTGAGCCGGTGATGTATTCGCCGCAGTTTGGACATCGAGGCGTATCTTCGTAGACGTCTGCTTTGCAATTTGGGCAGGGCAGCGTCATTTCGTCTTGGTCGTAGTCGTCGTCGTACATTTGGTTTAAATAGCTGAGATATTTACAATCGCTTTTCAACTCGATTGCCAAGTCTTTTCGAGTTGAGTCGCGCGGTCAAGGAGGACGAGCGTGCATTCGCTAAAAAACACTATCGTCGCTGTGCTTTTGTTGGGCGTTTCGTACGGAGTTTACGAAATCCTCACAACTCCCGATCCCTCGTTGGATGTTGACCAGAGTTTGATTGAACCCCTCGTGATTTCAGAAGGGGACAGTAACGAAATTGAACCTCAGCCTCATATTAAGTTGCCGGAGTCCGTTGCGCTTTCACAACAAGCAGAATACAATCGCCCCAAAAACGGCTCAATCATTCCTTCGCAGCCACCAGTTGCCCCGGATACAGAAAAACAACATCCTCCAAGCTCGAATTCCGAGGCGATTGTCAGTCGCCAACCGAAAATGAAATTTTTGTATAACAACGATCTTGGAAACCATCGTGCGAGCGCTGAAACTCCTGACGCCAACAGTGAATTGCCGCACGATCATGAACTTATCGAGGCTTTAAAAAAACAATTGGGATCCGAAGACGACGTTGGTTCCGGTTCCTTTGCTCCCGAGTCCCGAAGCGAAATGGTATCGATTGCAGCCCGACCGAATCAACCAACATCTGGCGATTTTGAATCAAGGGAAACGCGTCCGCAGACCGAACTTCCAATCGAGCCTGAGACAAACCTGGCAGACACAACCACTGCAAACCTGGATTTTGCAGCCGTTTGGGACACCGTTGAACAAATGACGGGAGAGGAACAGTTTCAACCAGCTCTTCGGACGTTGACGCGGTATTATAAAGATCCAAATCTGACTCGAGCACAGCAAAACAAATTACTTGCATGGCTGGACGCATTGGCTGGTAAAGTCATTTATTCTGCCGAACATCATTTGGCCGCGCAACCCTACGTTGTTCGACCCAACGAAACACTGATTGAGATAGCCGATCGCTGGAATGTCCCTACACGACTGGTTTACAACATCAACAGCAATGCGATTCAAGACGCGTCCAACCTGACTCCCGGAACTGAGCTCAAAGTTGTCACTGGGCCATTTCATGCCGAAGTCGATGTAAATAGAAAAACTCTCACCATTTTTGTAGGCGATCTCTACGCCGGCAGGTTTGAAATCAAGATCGGCAATGAACTGAACATGAAACCGGGTCGATACCGAGTCACGGAAATGCAGTCAAAAGTTCAGACGGACGAGCAATTTGCTTCAGAAGATGAACACGGACCCTATTGGATTGGTCTTGAAGGTGGACTTTGCATACACGCAGTGACCCAACAGATGGGTTCTCAGCATCAACAATGCATTGGTCTCAGTGCCAAAGACGCGGCTGACCTGTACAGCATCTTCACAACAAAATCGCAAATCTTTATCGCGCGATAGAATGCGAACCATCCGGACCATCGATGTTGTTAGTTGTCACGCCGAGGGAGAAGTCGGAGACGTCATCATCGGTGGAGTCGAACCGCCACCCGGTGAGTCTTTGTGGGAACAGCGCACGTTTATCGAGCAGGATCAAACGCTTCGCAAATTTTTGTTAAACGAACCGCGCGGTGGAGTTTTTCGGCATTTCAACCTTTTGGTTCCACCCAAGGATCCTCGTGCCGCGATGGGCTTTATTATTATGGAGCCCTGCGACACTCCACCAATGTCAGGTTCAAACTCGATTTGTGTGGCAACGGTTATTTTGAACAAGGGAATGGTTCCCATGCAAGAACCCTTCACGGACTTGATTCTCGAGGCACCGGGAGGATTAGTGCGAGTCCGAGCGACATGCCGTGACGGCAAAGCCGAAAAAATAACGGTCACGAGCGTGCCCTCTTTTGTCGACAGAATGGGCGCCAAGCTGGAAGTCGAGGGTTTTGGAACGCTGACCGTCGATACTGCGTACGGTGGAGACAGTTTTGTGATCGTCGACGCCAAGTCGGTCGGTTTTTCCATCACTCCCGACGAAGCGCGCGAACTGGCCGAATCGGGCGTGAGAATTACCAACGCCGCGAACGAACAACTGGGATTCTCGCACCCTGAAAACAGGGCTTGGGGCCACATCTCTTTTTGTCAATTTGCCGGGCCACTCAAGGAAGAAAATGGTGGGTGGACGGGTGTCAACGCTGTCGCAATCAAACCAGGCAAGATTGACCGATGCCCAACTGGAACTGGTTGTTCTGCCCGAATGGCGTTGCTTCATGCTCAAGGCCGGATGAAAGTAGGCCAACGGTATTGGGCGCGATCCATTATCGGTTCTCAATTCGAGTGTCAAATCGAAAGTGAAACGACCGTCGGTGAAAAGCCTGCGATCACTCCGTCGATTGCCGGTCGTGCTTGGATCACGGGCGTCCATCAATACATGCTCGATCCGGCCGATCCGTGGCCGCTCGGGTATCGAGTTGCGGATACTTGGCCAAAAGACGGTTAACCCGCATTTCTCACAAGTCGTAGGCCGACAACGAGCAAACGTCGTAATTGCCGGTACTGCAGCCGCTTTTCTGGAAACAACGCCAAAACAGTTTGCAAGTCGTATAAGTCGCATTTGCGCTGTTCCGGTAAACGCGTTGCGATTTTGTTCCGGCCTACATGAGAAATCCCGGCTAAATGCATCAAGTAATATGATCGGCTGTAATGACTCAACCGCAATTCTTGATTAACTTGCAGGCATGACCGAAGTAACTCGAATTCTACAGTTGATCGAACAGGGTGCCCAATCCGCCGATGACCTGTTGCCGGTTGTTTACGATGAACTGCGTCGGATGGCGGCTGTCCGCATTTCCCACGAAAGCCCAGGCCAAACGCTTGACGCCACCAGCCTGGTACATGAGGCCTATTTGCGACTCGCCGGTGGTCAGTCGTTCGAGTCTCGTCGGCATTTCTTTTGTGCGGCTGCCGAAGCGATGCGTCGAATTCTGATCGATCGAGCTCGCGCGCGGAACGCCGCAAAACGGGGCGGTCATCTCGCGAGGGTTGACATCGACCTCAATCAACTCGATCAATCCGCCGTCGACGAATTTGATCGATTGGAAATCCTCGATCAAATATTGAAGCGATTTGAGAAGCTTGATCCGGAAAAGGCCGAGCTGGTTAAACTCCGCTATTTTGCTGGTCTGAAAATCCGGGAAGCGGCAGAGGTGCTCGGGATTTCGACTGCAACTGCGGATCGTCATTGGTCTTATGCTCGAGCCTGGCTCCAAAGCCAGTTGAATTCAGAGGGGTAAATGAAGGTTTTTTTATTGGACAAGGAGTTTTTATCGAAAACTCTGATAGAAAACTCCAATCTGCACGCATCATGAGTAGTGCCCCGTTTTTTAAGCGAGAGACGCATGAACGAAACCCAGATATTTGCCGAAGCAATCCAACAAGATTGCCTTGAACAGCGCGAACAGCTCGTCGAGCAGCTTTGTCAGGGCAATCCGGAACTCAAATCGCGCGTTGACGAACTGCTGGCCGCTCACGACAACCCACAGTCTTTTTTTGAGCACCCGGTTGCTCAAGTCCACAACTCAAATCCAGCTGAACAGCCCACGCTGGACGTACCGCCGAAAGACGGAAGCGCCGAAATCGGTGCTCGCATCGGTCCGTACAAGCTGCTGCAGCAAATCGGTGAAGGTGGAATGGGAATCGTATTCATGGCCGAACAAACCGAACCGGTCACACGTCGCGTTGCCCTCAAAATCATCAAACCCGGGATGGATTCCCGGCAAGTCGTCGCTCGTTTCGAAGCGGAGCGTCAAGCTCTGGCTATGATGGATCATCCAAACATCGCCAAAGTTCTGGATGCCGGAACGACGGATCGCGGTCAGCCTTACTTTGTAATGGAACTTGTCAATGGGACGCCAATCACTGAGTACTGCGATGAGGAAAAAATGGCTCCCCTCCAACGGCTCAAGCTATTCGTATCGGTCTGCCGCGCGGTCCAACACGCTCATCAAAAAGGAATCATTCATCGTGATCTCAAGCCAAACAACATTCTTGTCGCAGAATACGATGGACTGCCCGTGCCGAAAGTAATCGACTTTGGTGTCGCCAAAGCGACGGGCTCCCAGCTGACCGACAAAACACTGTTCACTGAATTCGGGCAGGTGATTGGAACGCTCGAATACATGAGCCCCGAGCAGGCACGTCGAAACCAATTGGACGTCGATACTCGTTCAGATATTTACTCGTTGGGGATCGTGCTCTACACGCTGTTGACTGGCGAAACACCGTTTGGACGCGAACGGTTTCGAAAAGCCGCCTGGGATGAGATGTTAAAGATCATTCGCGAAGAAGAACCCCAGCGACCCAGCCTCAAAATTGGATCGAGCCAATCGCTGGACCAGGTCGCAAGTCAACGCGGCGTCGAACCCAATCGTCTGTCATCGTTGGTTCGAGGCGATCTCGATTGGATCGTCATGAAAACGCTGGAAAAAGATCGCAATCGCCGCTACGCTTCCGCCAACGAATTAGCCGATGACGTT
>JAHEJI010000004.1:0-43790 GCA_024638965.1 Planctomycetaceae bacterium | reverse complement strand
TTAGCCGATGACGTTACCCGTCACCTTGCTGAGCAACCGGTCGTCGCGCGTCCTCCATCGACACTTGATCGCGTTACCAAATTCGCTCGCCGAAACCGAATCGCTTTGTGTACCTCCGCAGCGATAGTGCTGGTCAGCGCTTTCGCGGCTTTATGGACGTACCGCTCTGCCGTCCAACATGCGAATCAAGTTACCGAAAGAACTAATCGCCTACGACAGACAATCAATGACGCATCGCTTTCCCTCGTAAAAGCGGAGGCTTCAACGATCAGCAACCAGGCTTCATGGGAAGCCGCCCAGACTCATTGCCAAAGAATCGAGGACCTGCTGGCACAGGGTCCTGTTGAAGATAGATCCAAAAATCGAGCCCACGATTTGTTGAGAGAATTTGGTGAGAAGCTCGATGAAAGGGAATTGGCCAAACAGATTGAAGAAGTCGTGATTCAAGGTGCCACCAAGTCTGACTTGGCCAGTTGGCAGGCCATGGAAACTGAAATGCGCGCGTTTTTTCGCAATCACGGCTTCGATTTGGATAAGGAAAAGCCTTCCGTAATTGGCGAGAAAATTCGTGATCATCCACACTCAGCGCGTTGGGCTGATCTGTTGGAGCTCTGGATCGGAACGCGCGGACAAATGGCAGCGATCGGTGGCCCCAAGTTGAACGCCGCTATCATGCAGCCCTGGGCCGAGGCAATCTACATTGCCGATGACGATCCGATTCGAACCGGCATTCGCAAATTTTATTACACGCCAAATCGGAATCGTGCCACGCTTGATAAACTCGTTAAGGATGTTGATCTTGATTTGCTGTCACCGCGCACGCTGGCCTGGTTAGGCCATGGATACTGTGCCGTGAGAGCATTCGAACAGGGCGACCACGTATTTGAAATTGCGTTACAACAATACCCTAACGACCTGATGCTCAATCATGACTACGGTTATGCGCTGTTCCATCAGCAAAGATGGCATGAAGCCGCTCGGATGTATCACCGATGTTTGGCAATTCGCAACGATGTATCCGGGATCTGGATCAACCTCGCCGAAACGCTGGACGAACTTGCCGAGTCAAAAGCGGCCGAAAAGGCTCGAGCCCGAGCTGCAGAATTGGAAATGGGTGTAACTCGGTAAATCTCGTTTTAATTTTTTAATACCAGCGCGCGGCGCAAGCAAGTGGTTCTTATCGGCAAGCGGCAAACTTAAACCACTTGCGCGCGTCCCGCCGCGGCGGATCTTCGACGGGCTTGTATTTGGGGCTGAAATGCCTTCTCGTTACAAAGCTACGGTATTTTCTGAGCACTGTTCTTTCCGTCCAAAGCTATCAGTTTTGAAATCTGCAACTTTTCTTCCGACATTTCCCGGTTTTCTTTGAAAGACTTTGGAGCAGCGGACGTGTAGACTCTTAGAAAACCGGCAATCGGTTGATTTCTTGCAAACGCTGAATGGCCATTCTGTGAACGAAATCCCACAAACTCGAGTTAGTCTAATCTTGAGGTTACGACATTCGTCCGACGCCGAGGCCTGGCAGGAATTTGCCGAGATTTATCAACCACTTATTTATCGCCTGGGTGTCAAACGAGGCCTGCAACCGGCAGATGCCCGTGACTTGACTCAGGAAGTCTTGCTACGCGTCGCCAGCGCAATTAACGACTGGAACCCGAATCCCGAACGAGGCAGTTTTCGCGGCTGGATCAGTCGAATCACTCGCAATTTGGTCGTTGATTTCATGCGTCGCAACAGCCGCTTGCCCATCACCAGCGACAAGACATCGGTATATCGTCTGGTTCATTCCGTCCCTCAACCATCCGCTGAGACGGGAATTTTTGATTTTGAACACGAACGACAAGTATTTGCCTGGGCCGCAGAAAAGATAAAGATTTCTTTCGGCGAAACCACGTGGCTCGCTTTTTGGACGACCGCAGTCGACAAGAGGAAAGCGGACGAAGTCGCCAAGGAGTTGGGAATCAGCCGCGGAGCCGTTTACGTCGCAAGGAGTCGAGTGATGGCTCGCCTGAAAGAAACCATTGCCAAAGCTCAGTTCGACGGGCAACTTGAACCATGAACGATCAAAAACATTTTTCGCCCGGTCGTATGAATGATCTCTTGAACGATCAGCTCACGATCGCCGAACAAAAAGAACTTGAATCTCACTTGGAAGGTTGTGACGATTGTCGGCAACAATTGGAGCAACTGGCCGCCGATCCAGCCGAATGGGACAAAGCGGCCCAGCATCTATCTGACTCGAATGCAATGCACCCTCATGATTGGATGATTTCAAATCCGACGGTCTCAATCAAACTCGATGCCAACCAGACTGAGCCAACATCGGATATTCATGACTCGTATGCACCTTTGCCTTTGGAGGCACCGACGCATCCGGAAATGCTGGGGCGCATTGACGGTTTCGAAATCGAAAAAGAAATTGGTCGCGGCGGGTGCGGCGTCGTCTATAAAGGATTTGATCGCGAGCTGAATCGGCCTGTGGCGATCAAGGTACTCGCACCTCATTTGGCTGCGAATGGAATCGCGCGACAAAGATTCGCTCGTGAGGCCCGTGCGGCGGCCGCAGTTGTGCATCCTAACGTTGTTCCGATTCATGGGGTCAGTTCTGAACCAAAACGACCTTATATCGTCATGTCACTCGTTAACGGTCGCTCACTGGAATCGCATGTGCGCGAACATGGTCCACTCGATCTCAAAGACATCGTGCGAATCTCGCAGCAAATTGCCGACGGGCTTGCCGCAGCTCACCGACAAGGACTCATTCATCGCGATATCAAACCTGCAAATATTCTGCTGGAACAGGACGTTTGCCGGGTGATGATCACGGATTTCGGCTTGGCCCGCGCGGCCGATGACGCCGCAATCACCCAAACCGGCTGGCTCGCCGGCACCCCTCATTATATGTCGCCGGAACAAGCCAAGGGGTCAGAAATCGACCAGCGCAGTGATTTGTTTTCACTGGGAAGTTTGATTTATTTCATGTCGACAGGCCGCGAGCCATTTCGAGCGGAAAAGCCATTTGCGGTTATTCAGAAAATCATTAACGAAACGCCGGTGAAGGCTCGTCAGGTCAATACAGAGGTTTCAAAAACCCTGGCACAAATAATTGATCGATTGCTTTGCAAGATTCCCAAAGAACGATTTCAGTCGGCAGACGAATTACACCAAACACTTGAGGAATACCTGGCACATTTACAAAACCCGCTGGCCTCGCCCAAGCCAAGGCGAATTGGGCCAAAGCGAAACAGTCTTGCTCCTTACCTCGGAATTGCTGCCGCTTTGATGTTGGGATTCTCGGGCTGGTATGCTCTCCAAACAAACGGATTTTTCACGCCCAACTCGCCGGTGAATGAAGTGATCACACCCGGCGAGGCCACAACAAACCCTCCTTTATTAAGCCAACTTTCGACATTGCCGACGTATTCAACAGATTCAACATCATTCGTCACCGACGACGAGTTTCAACAACAAATCGACTTCCTTAACGACGATCTAACCAAACTGGAAGCAGGATTCCGTCCGTTCGCCGACGAATCTGAAACGAGGTTAAACGAACTTGAGTCAATTCAAGTGCCGCAAGAAAACGATCCGGAATTATCTCCGTCCGGACTGAACCCAGAACACGACAATAACTAATATAGAGGTCAAAATGAAGACTAGAAATCGCTCATTCGGAATGTTGTTGTTTGTTCTGTGTGTTGTCGCAAGCATCATCATGATCATCCCGATCTCCTCCGTTGCTTGGGGTTACATCGCAGCCAGGCAGGATGCGTTACCGGTTGACGCTCCCCCGCAAGTCGATGCTCGGCCAGCGGCTAATCTCGCGGTTAGCGGCTTCGCACGCCAGGATGCTAGGCCTGAGACCGCTACGACGGTTAGCGGTTTTCGCGCATCGCAACTACGCCAAAATCAGGCACAATTTGCTGCGCCCACGGTGCAAACCATGCGAACAAATCCATTTGGGAATCAGGCTGTGCAATGGCCAATGACTCAAAGCGTTGGAATCGCCGGTGCCGATCCAATGAGTTCGTTCGTGCAAAAAATTCGGGATGCCGAGGACGATGAAGAAAAACAGAAAGCGATTGCCCAGGCAAAAGCCGCTTTGGAAAAACACTACGACAGATACATTGACGGTTACGAGAAACAGGTCGTCGAAATGGAAAAACGGGTTCAGAAGCTTCGCGACCAGTTGGACAAAAGAAAAGACGCCAAAGGCAGGTTGGTCGAACTGAAACTTGAAATGCTCACCAACCAGGCAGAAGGACTAGGTTGGCCTCAGGGAAACCGTCCAAATTTTTCTGCTCCACCCATTAATAACCAATTTCCACAAAAATGGCGCTCCATGCCGCCGGTGGATGCGATCGATGGAGGAAGTCAGCCGAAACGATTTCCCGGACAATACCGGGATTCTCGTCCAAGTGTCAGCACGACCTATGCGCCTCCGTTGGCCCGTCCTGCGCTAATTCCGACTCCGGGACAAGCTCCTCGGAAAGCCGGGATTGTTACATCGCCTTCCCGACCCATCTTGCCATCAAAAGTCGCGCCAAATACGTCGGTCGCTGGTCTGGCAAACTTGAATCCCCCTGCCTGGAGGAATCCGTTCAAAAGCTATCTAGCGACGGGAATTGAACTACTTGAACAAGGTGAGTACGGCGAATTTCTGGATCGATACATGGAACCCAAGGAATTTCGTCAAGCGTTGAAATCGTCTACACTTGACCAGGTCTCGGAACGCTTCGAAAAGGAAGATGCAGATCGAGTTTTAGCCCTCTTTGAAATCGCCGTAAAACATCCCGCACCACCAATGACAACCGGTCAGTCGGAGTTGACATGGAAGTTGAAATTGAAGGATGGATCCGACGACACCCTGAACTTGGTCAAGGATAAATCGGGCGGCAACTGGTACCTTCAACTGCAAAATTCAACGGAAGACAAAGACTAACCACTGTTAATCCTTTAGATGTCAGGCCTTACGATGCAAATCGTGAGGCTTTTTTCGTTCCTACGTCAAAAACTGATTTTGCCGAACCAAAACGCACGCCCGTGAAAATGGTTTGTTGGCCCCAAAAAGCTGGCAGACGTGAAGTTGTTTACCTATCCGGAGGTCGAATGAGTATCTTCGGCCAAGATGTCCAGGTATTTCCGGTATGCGTAAATTCGGTCTCGCTGTTTTCCCGTAATCTCCTCGAGGATTCCAGTTTCAACAAGCGCATCAATCGCCTTGCTGGTTGTCGGCTTCGTACTTCCGATCATTTCGCGAGCTTTCGCAGCCGTTACCATCGGCTGCTCTGGAAGCTGTTCGAATATTCGAATTGCGGAGACATTGACCGAATGCAAATTGGTGAGAGCGCGCCGATCATCGTTGACCAATCGGAACAGTCGTTGGGCCGCGTTGGCTCCATCAATCGCCGACTCGTGGACGCAGCTGAGAAAGAAGCCTGTCCATCCTTCCCAATCTCCGTCTGCCCGTACGGCGTCCAGCCGTCGATAGTATTCCTGCCGGTGCCTTTTGAAACCGAGACTTACGTAAAGGTAAGGTCCATTCAAAAGATTCCAATGTTCTGTCAAGAGTGTAATGAGTAGTCGGCCTACGCGTCCATTTCCATCGAGAAACGGATGAATCGTTTCGAATTGGACATGAGCCAATCCAGCCTTAATGAGTGGCGGAAGTTGATCGTTCGAGTGAATCCATTTGTCCAGGTCAGCAAGCAGCACGGGCACCGTGTCAGGAGGTGGCGGAACGAATCTTGCGTTCCCTGGACGAGTGCCACCGATCCAATTTTGCGACGTGCGAATCGTTCCGGGTTGTTTCTCTTCCCCACGGACTCCTTGCATCAATCGTCGGTGGACTTCACAGATCAGCCGCCTGCTGAGGGAAAGCCCTTTCTCATTGGCAAGTTCAGCTCGTGCATAATTCAGTGCTTCGACGTAATTGCAAACTTCTTCCACCTCGGCAATGTCTGCGGCCTGGTGACTCAGTTCAAAAGCCATCACATCTTCCAGGGTGGACTGAGTACCTTCGATTTGCGAGGACACAACCGCTTCTTTCCGAACGAATCCGTACAGAAACCATTCGGGGCTTGGAACCATGGTGCTCGCAACTTCAAGTCGGCCTATTGCAGACATTGCGGTGTGATGTTGTTCCGCCAACTCGCCTTCGATGCGAAGAATCGGGTTTGTCGGAGGCAGGGGATGAGGAATGAATGCCCGTACGTTTTCACCACCGGCAATGGAGGTCTGATAGACGCCTGTTCTTCGTGCCATGTCTGGTCAACTTTTCTTTACTAACCGGGTTCGCTAGTAAAGAATTCTTACCTTACAGCGAGGTTTAGTCAAGTTTTGTTTACTAGTGTTGCTGCCCAAAAGTGGCGTTTTCCAAGCGATTCAGAGAATCTTGCCCAATTCGCTGCTGTTCACCAGAGCCGAAATCCCCGTTCGCTTTCGCCGGCGTTGCCAAAGCTAGATAGACGTGCGCGAAAATGTCGTTAGACATTGGGGTGGCTTGAGAAATCGAAAAAGCTTCAGTAAAAAATATCGGATACCCCCAATTTTCCATCCCGTGACCGTGTTGTTTGCGTCCAGCAAATCTGTCGAATTCAACACGCGAATTTCCGAGCGTGAACGATAAGCATGCAGCGGGCGTGAGTGGAGACGGCAAAAAGCGGCAACATGAATCAGATGATTTACATGGATCCGAAGCGGGATTTCGCTGCCATCGCCTTCTCAAACTCTCCCTATCACTCTGGCTTCGGCGAAACCAAAGCGCCTGCTTATATGCGATTGGCAGCCAAAGCCAGTAAACAATGTCACAGGGATAGACCGACGTTTCAGGACGCCGGCCTTTTGTATAACCCTGCGGTAGCCGGCTTTCGCTACTGTCAAAACAGGTGGCGGGAGCCGGGTTTGAACCTATCACCGCGAGGGTTGTGACAGGCAGCCATTCGCTGCGGGACGCGGGTTTTGCTGCAGATTGCTACTGGTGGCGGCGAAAATCGCCGTGCGTTCGTTGAACCAATAGCTCATCTCGAACATCAAAAACACCTAAAAACGTCGAAATCCGAAATCTTAGCTTTTCTGAATCGCCCTCACAGATGAAGCTCCCGCGAAAGTGGCTCGCTGGGTAAACTGATCGGACCATTGTTGTACCCAACTCCATGACAGGTAGATTGAGGCTGCTGTGATTACACCGATCAACCGCTTGTTATCCTGCGCATTGTTAACCATTTGGCTGTTGGGAAACGCGGAAGCACAGTCGCCTCCGCTCAGCCAGATGTACAGCAAAACGGAAGTTCGGATTCCGATGCGGGATGGCAAACAACTGCATACCGTGATCTACGCTCCCCGCGATCAATCACAGACCTATCCGATCATGCTGGTCCGCACTCCTTATAGCTGCCAGCCGTATGGACCCAACACTTATCCGCAAAAAATTGGTCCGTCGAAATATCTGGAACGGGACGGGTTTATTTTTGTCAAACAGGATGTTCGCGGTCGGTGGATGTCCGACGGCGATTACGACAATATGCGTCCGAATGTCACCGGCAACGAAAAAGACCTGCCCATCGACGAAAGCTCGGACACTTACGATACGATTGATTGGTTGATGAAGAACGTCGCGAACAACAATGGCAAAGCCGGTATGTGGGGGATTTCCTATCCCGGCTTTTATGCGGCTGCCGCGCTGCCCGACCATCATCCGGCACTTGTGGCGTCTTCTCCGCAAGCACCCATTTCTGACTTCTTTTTTGACGACTTTCATCATCACGGAGCCTATCTGCTCAGCTACCTCTCAGCGACGAATACGTTTGGCTTTCAGCAGGACGCACCCACAAAATACAAGTGGTATCCCGAGATTCAGCCGCTTTCCCAGGACGCCTGGAACTTTTATATGGCCGTCGGACCGTTGAGTAACGCCGATCCATTGATGGGCGAGAAAAACTTCTTCTGGCAACAGCTTACCGAACACCCAAACTACGATGAATTTTGGCAAAAGCGTTCGATTCTTCCGCACTTGAACAATATCAAAGCCAATGTGATGACGGTTGGCGGCTGGTTTGACGCCGAAGATCTGTACGGTCCGCTCAACGTTTACAAGACGATTGAGAAAAACAACCCTGACATTTTCAACGTCCTTGTCATGGGTCCATTTGATCACGGGGGCTGGTCCCGTGAATATGCGCCGATTCAAGTTGTAGGCAATGTGGCGTTCGGCCCAAACATCGCGGACTTTTATCAGCGTGAAATTGAGATGCCGTTTTTCCGTCATTTCCTCAAAGGCGTCGACGAAGCGCCGAAATATGAGGCGATGGTTTTTGATACGGGCAAAAAATCCTGGCATGCTTTTGCCAAATGGCCACCGGCCGATTCGCTTTCTGGAAATCTGTATCTACGAGCAAATCGCCAGCTGGCCAACGAAGGCCCTGTTGAAAACGAATCCGGGTACACTGAGTTTGTCAGCGATCCCAGCGACCCAGTGCCGTACCGGAAACGGGAAGACATCAGGCTCCAGTTTACGCCGCGATACTACATGACGGACGATCAGCGATTTGCAACAGCTCGGGGAAACATGCAGGGTGATGTGTTAGTTTTTGTGACTGGCGTTCTTCAAAAAGACTTTACCATGTCGGGGGAATTACTGGCCCATCTAAATGTATCAACCACCGGAACCAGCGCGGATTGGGCCGTGAAACTGATCGATGTTTATCCCGATAATCACCCACAAGTTCCCGGCACACCGCCCGGAGTTGTGCTGGCTGGATATCAGCAAATGGTGCGCAGCGAAGTGATCCGCGGCCGTTTCCGAAATAGCTACTCGGATCCGGAACCGTTCATCCCCAATGAAGTTGCCGAAATCAATTTACCACTGCAAGACATTTTTCATACGTTCAAAAAGGGACATCGCATCATGGTTCACGTTCAAAGCACGTGGTTCCCGCTGATCGATCGCAATCCTCAAAAGTACGTTGAGAACATCTTTGAAGCGAAGGCCGAAGACTTTGTTCGCGCGACCCATCGGGTGTTTCACGATCCGGAGCATCAAAGCTGGCTAGAATATCGATATTTGCCGGTCAAATCCGGTGAATAGTGCTACTAATACTCGGAGGCGAACTAGTCATCCTGAACCGAGTGGAGCGAGGTGAAGGATCTCTTGTGTTTTTGCGTGAGATTCTTCTGTCGCTAAAGCTCTCTCAGAATGACTTGTGCTGCGTTCGATCAAAACGGAAGGGTATTGCGTTCAATCTGCAAATGTTTCTTGAGACCATTCGGCCCAGACTTCTTTGATTGGCGGCCCATACTTTCCCTGCGGCTCAATTGCCCGGCGGTAGCAATTGAGCTTTGCCCACAAGACGTGATGGGCCGGGTCGTGAGTTTGATTCCATTTGTTAACAATTCGATCCAAAAGGCGATCGCGAATTTGACGATCGATCTCGGCGACGAGATTTGGTGGCCGGAGAAGGTTCAAATGAACTCGTCGCCAATGCTGGGTTGGAAAATACCGATAGACCGAATCGCTTTTGTCGCCAGGACCAATCTCCGAATCCCTGAAAATATCGGCTCGTGATCCGTCGACTAATTCGGCCTCGTACTCAAACGATGGGCTGTCGGCAGGAGGGCGAGCAAACAACTTGAATTCCTGGATGGTCAGCGTTGCGTTACCCAAAGCTCTTAAGCTTGGTGTAAACCAACCTGATTTCTGTTTGTCAATATTGGCAATGTTCAGAGCCAACATGTATCCGAGTGCCAACGTACAGAAAATGTTCCCAAATAACTGACGCGGTGTTCGAGCCCATTCGATTTTAGTTGGCGAGACGTTTTCAAGCCGATCAAAAACCTCCCAAAACTGACTTGGCACAAATATGAGCCAACCCGCCATTGCCATCAACGAAAAAATTCCGATCGACATCGTCAACCAAATAGCAATATGCATCAGCCAAAAAACCGCCATCACCATCCCACGATTGAATTGATTGTACTTGGGAATGAACAACAATATTGGGCCAACCACTTCGAACAAAACTGTGGCGTAGCTGACCAGCATCAAGAATCCGGGATATTGCCGTAACGCTACACCCAGCGGTTTGACAGACATCTCCAAACCCAAAATCGACTCAACCGCATGACCGCTGAACCAATACTCGTTGAGTTTCGCGATTCCCGAAAAAAAATAGATGCTCGCAACTTGTAACATGATGGCCATGGTGGCAATGGAAGCGATCCGCCAACTTTTCGGTTCCCGAGGGGGTAACATCCGCGCGTCAAGCGACCAGACGGTTCCCAACGGCAGAAACATCGACCAAAACAACAGGACTCGCATCTCGACATGGCCGCCCGTGAGCACAAGCGGGTTGCAAACCTGCAGTGAGGAAACCAGTATCAAACAAACGACGTTCATGAGTCTGGTTTTGAATCCTGCCATCAAACAAACGGCAGCGATGGCGGTTAATACGAACAAGATTCGTGTAAAAAACACCGAACCATCAATCCAATACAGCGACCAAAACCCGTCGCCGAGATACGTCCGCAGGTAGGTCTTGGACATGTCGCCCGTGAGAATTCCATTGTCTGTGAAGAATATCTCCAGATTGGGAACCCGGTTTGCCAGATCTGCCAGGATCAAAAACCCTAACGCGACGCGAAATATTGCGAGTGAGCGGACGTCGATGGCGAACAGATCGCAAAAGGTTGAATACCAGAATCCGGATTCATCTTGCTCAACATTTTCGTTCATCGTGAATGAGTCTGTCGGTCTGTTCTACGCGACGAGTGACCGGAACGAGTTGTACGAAACCAGTCCACCGAAGTGGTGTTGAAGCGAGAATTTAGTTGAGAGAAAAACTGGCGAATCGCGTCGGTTTACTCGGCCGCAACCATTTGATTTTCACTCGGTTGATTATCGCCCGATCGTGTTGTCAAGGAAAGATCCATTCGCAAGGCCCAACGCCCATTTTGATCTCCCCGGACCATCCAATGTGGATGAACCGAAACCGCTTGATGAACCAGCTCGAAACCAGATTCCGACTGGCTGACTGACTGAACGGGGAACGCCCAGAATCCGGCTGGCTGATCAACTTGCAAACCGACTTCGAGGCCCAACCACCCGTCCGTCAAATTTAGCTGTTTGCTGGAGGGCAAATCGATCGTCGTACCCAGTTGCCCCAGGATGTTGCCTTCGGCGTCACTATAAAACCGATCGTCTTCACCATCTGGCAAACCGCCAAAATTGAGTTCGACGCCAAAATGAAAAGTGGAATCCTGCGGCAGGCCTTCAATCAGATAGGCTATTTCCAGTTGGTCGCTGCCCTTATTCATTGTCACGCCTTTGGTGATTGTCAACGGAGTCCCCCAGGCGTTTCCTTCGCGAATCATTACGATTTGAACGCGCCCCGGATTGCGCCTGATCTTTGCCTGGTATTGGCCGTCGGCAAAGTCTCCTCGCTCCATCGCCGTGCTATCCGAGATGGATTGAACGTCTACCGTTTCATCCCAGAAATGATCAATCAAGCTGGTTCGCAAATGCTGGTCATATTGCAACCGTTGATCCAGCCCTTCTTGCTTGAAAACAACGCGGTCATGAATGCTGGCCGTGTCGCTGTCGTCGCCCTCATTTGAGCCTTCACGAACTTTGTTATGATAGACTTCAGGGCGGCGTTTCATCGTTGCGCCCAAGTTGTGACTGATCGAGGAAAGGTCCAGCTCGTAGATTTGTCCGCCCTGATTAGCGGCTACCCAAGCAACGATTTTTTCGTTCGCTATACGAATCTCAGGTCGGCCATCATAATTGTAGTCGCCAGCTGTCGCTTCAACCCATTCATCGGGTCGACCAAGAGCGTTGTTTAAAGTGTTCTCGGCTTTTAACAGCTCATGGTATACCGCGTTTCGCAAATGTGGCAGGTAGATCCCGCCAAATGCTCCATGCCAATAAGCGCAATTGCACTGCCCCCGGTATAGATGTTCTCGTGCGACGTTGGTTGCATCCTGGTCAACACCCTCCTGTTCAGCCTGGTACAGCAGTCCGCTGACGAACATCATGCGTGAATACATGTGGTTGGTTTCGGCGTATTTGACTTTGAAATTACGCCAGAAGCCGCCACCAATAAACGACTGAATCTGGGGCCAGCGGGAGTCTTGCTCCATGTCGTGAACCAATTCATCAAACGCCGCCTGGCGTTGTACAGGTTGCGCCCATTCGGTCATCTCGCGGTAGCTTGCATCCGGCAGAAAGATCTTTCCGTGCGGCGGTGTCGATTCCACAGCTTCGCCAAGGGTTGTCGTTTTCAGCCACGCACGATTTTGTGTCAACGCCTGAAAAAACTGCTCCAGCCAGCGACCCTCGTAAACATGTTCTTTGGTCTGAGGCCAGGTTCCAAACTTCTCGCCGTCATCGCCAAAAACTAGAACCGATCCCGGGTTGCTTTCTGCAATTTGACGGCAATAGTCGATCGTAGCTGATGGCTCCGCAAAGGGGATCAGGTAACGAAGTTGTTCGCTTCCCGGAAAAACACGTAGGATACGACCTTCGTCTTCGACGACGTAGTAACCATGTAGTTCGTCGCCAGTCAGACCGGCGCGCCTGAAGTGATAATCGTCGAGAACGGTGTATTGAATATCGGCCGCCGCAATATCAGAAGTCAGAGCCGATTCCCAAACTCTTTCAGGGATCCACATTCCACAAATTTTTGCTTGTAGTCGACTGCGCAGCCAATCTGAGTATCGAGTGATTTGACCGATGCGATCTCGACCGGGAATCATGGTCAGAATTGGCTCGTAAAACGCTCCGCCGATGATTTCGATTCGGCCGGCTGCGACCAACTCGGCAATTCGATCCAGATACTCCGGGTGAAATTCCTGGAGCCAGGTGATTAACGGTCCACTGGTGTGAAGCGAAATGTTGATTTCGTCAAATGGCTCGAATACATCCAGAAACGGAAGGTAGCTGTCCTGGTAAGCCGCTTCGAATACGTTGTCGAAGTTACCAACCGGTTGATGGTTGTGGAGAACGAGGCAAAGTTGAATTTGCGAATCCGTCATCGAAGAAAGTCCGTTCGTTGTGATCTCAGTTGGTCAGTGAGTTATCATCGTTACTATGTTTTACTTGATTTTGACTTATCAAATAGGTCGTATTTTAACGGTAATGCAAAATACACATCTTGCTTTTGTCCCGCGACCGTAATCACCTGAAAAGCTTACGAAATCGTTTCGTTCTGCTTATTGAGTTCTGTTTCCGACTTCTTCACCTATTGCATTCGTCGCGCGGCCGCTTCGGGTGAAACCGGATTGACCCATATATCGGTTCCCCATTCAAAACCGGCTGCGCAGGTCAACCTGGGAAACAATTCGAAATACCAGTGATCGTAGTCAGACGCCTCAAATGGTGCCATGTGTAGCAACAGATTGTATGCAGGATGATCGAGCAAGTTTTCCAGGTGTTCGACAATCGATCGGCACAGATGGGCCAATTCATTTCGTTTCGCGGCTGGGCACTCAATAAAGCTGCCTTGGGGATCGGCGGGAACGATCCACACCTGAAACGCGAACCGACTGGCAAATGGACAAAACACGCAAAAGTTGTCTGTTTGCTTGATCATCCGAATTTTTTTCTCTTGTTCCCAGTTCATCACTCGTCGGATGAGCGATTGGCCGTGCTTTTGTACACTCTCCAGGTTTCGACTTAATCTGCCTTGAAGGTGTTGGCTGATAAGGGGTGAGCCAATCAACTGCAAATGCACATGACCCAGCGAGGCGCCGGCCGCCGAACGGCAATTCATAAATAACATGCCGTGACGGATCGACTCGTCTGCTCTCATGATCGCCAAACGGTGTTGGCAAGCCGTGAAAGTAACGTGCATCTCCTCTTCGGTCAGTTCACTCAAACTGGCGACGTGCCGATTGGACGGAATAATGATTTCCTGCGAACCCAATCCGCTGTTTGCGTCGTAAGGTCCGTTATCAAATCCGACATTATTCGCTGCCGAAAACGATGGATATTTGTTCGGCACCACTCGAACCGTCCAACTCGATGGCTCGTCGTCTTCGCTTAACGGCTCACCATCGACGTGGTAAGCGGCGAGAGTCTCGGGCGTCTCTTCTTCGTTGCCACGACAAAAAGGGCAAATCAACTGCTGCCGCACCTGTTCTAAAGGAATAAACTCAGTCGGTCGTTCGAGCCTGTTGCGTGCGATCGCAACCCAATTGCCGGTGACAGGATCGAAACGAATATCGGACATGCAGTACTAAACCGTCTGGTGAGATGCTAATTTTCTAGTTACGGTTTGCTTATACAGCGCAACGTATTTTCTGGCACTCGCCGCCCAGGACCAGTCACTGTGCATGCCAGTTTCGATTAGCTGATTCCAGGTGGACCGATCGTTGACAAACATGTCGACAGCCAGTGCAATTGACGATTCGAGATCTTCGACCGTGAAAGGCTGAAAACTGAAACCGTTGGCAGTTTTGTCAGCAAGGGTTTCCGTCGTTGCATTGACGACTGTATCCGCCAACCCGCCAGTTCGCCGAACAACCGGAACGGTACCATAGGCCATGCTGTACATCTGATTCAAACCGCAGGGTTCAAATTCGCTGGGCATCAGAAATATGTCGGCTGCCGCTTCGATCTGGTGAGCCACCTCGTTGGAAAAGTCCAGAGTCAAGGCCAGCTTGTCGGGATACGATCTTTTTAACCGGTTCAAGACCGCCTGATAATCTGCCTGACCGGTCCCCAGAACAACCCATTGAACATCTAAGGTTTCGAGCCATTGTTTCATGACGGGCAAGATCAGCGACCAACCTTTTTGACTTTCGAGTCGACCGATAATTCCGATCATCGGGATGTTTGGATCTTCGACTAGCCCACTTTCCTTTTGCATCACCGATTTGCATGCCGATTTTCCCGCTTCGAAGTTGGTGACATCGTAGTTTGCGGCAAGGGCCGGGTCCGTTTGGGGATTCCAAGTATTCACGTCGATGCCGTTGAGGATGCCGGTGAGTTCATCAGATCTGTGTTGCAGCGTATCATGCAAACCGCAACCCTGCGCAGGCGTCTGAATCTCTTGGGCATACGTCGGACTGACTGTGCTGATAGCGTCGGCGAACGCGATACCGGTCTTCAGCAGATTCAACTGACCGTAGAATTCCATTTGACGCCAGTTAAAGTATTTCCAGTCGAGCCCCGTCAACAACATATCCCAATGCCAGAAGCTTCCTTGATAAGCAAGGTTGTGAATCGTGATCAGGCTGGCGATGTTCTCAAAGGTCGTCGTACCGACATACTCCGTTTTCAGCAAGGCAGGGATCAATCCTGTTTGCCAGTCGTTGGCATGTATGATTTCCGGACTCCAATCGAGCATTCGCACAGATTCGAGGACGCTCCGGCAGAAAAAAATAAATCGCTCGCAGTTATCAACGTAGTCTTTTCCTTTGACTGTATACAAATGCTTTCTGTCAAAATAATCAGGCTGATTGACGAGATAAAAAGTGACGTCGCTACCGGGTAATCGGCTGTGGAGCAAATTTCCTTCAACCAATTTCGTGCCGAGCGGAATTTCGAATTCGATTTCAGTTGGCTCAATCGGAATACCCGAGTTGAGGCACGAACGATAAGCTGGCAGAAAGACTGTCACACGATGGCCAAGTCGACTAAGTTCGCGTGGCAGTGCCCCCGCCACGTCGGCCAGCCCACCTGTTTTGGCAAAGGGGGTGGCTTCGCTACTGGCAAAGAGAATGTCCATAGGAACTGACTGCGTTTTTGAACACAAATAGCTAATCTCTAATCTCAATCCTATTTGAAATGACATGTTTCATCCAAGACCACAATCATTTTCCGCAGTTTTTCGTGGCAACCCTGGAATTGCCCAACCCTCGTAAAATTCACGGATTCCTGCGAAGTCGCAGATATCGAGCCGATGGATCAAGCCATTGACGTCATTTGGGGAATAACGACGATTCATTAGCCTAAGTGTCGCCATCGAAAAATCAACTTTAGCGCGTGTCGCACGGACGTATAGCGGTCGGCGCTTTGATTGCCGAGCGAAACCGACGAAAAAGACGCCAAACTTAAACCAAACGCGCTCAAAGCCCCGCATTTCTGACATTGGAGTTAAATTGTCGGCGTTGTTATCGCTTTGATCGCGGCGTCGATTTCGATTAGGATCCGCTCCACTGAATGGCCAGTTACATCGAGAATCGGTGCTTGCGTTGGCAAGCGTTGACGACCAACATCTCGAACGACCAGTTTTGGGATTGAATTTGGCTGTTTCGGAAGCGAGTCCACAAATTCGATAGTCCAATCGGACAGAATCTCGCCACATTGATCTGCAATCGCTCTAGATTGACTGATGCGGTCCGTCACCCACAGAAGGTAGTTCTCACGTTGGTTGATCCGATCGAGCAGCTCACTGATCGACAAACCTGAATCTGGATGAACCATTTCCGCAGCAATTTCGGTCGCGGGTTCCAAAACAAATCGCCGAAAGGACATCCTCGGATGCGGAACTGTGAGGTCCTGTTCTGCGATGATTTGATCGCCAAATAACAATAGATCAAGGTCGACTATTCTGGCGTCCCAGCGTTGGCGCTTGGCTCTTCCCAGTTTCAATTCCATTCCCATCAACTGACCATGCAATTCGCGGGGATCCAGCGTTGTTTGGATTCGAAAAACTCCATTAAGATACTCATTTTGACCTTTCCTCCCACCGACTGGTACTGTCTTAATCGTGGAACTGGCGGCGATAAGATCGATATCAGCGGAACTTTCAAACGACTTTGTGACAAGTTCATGGATCGCCCCTGAATCGCCTTGATTTGATCCGAACGCAATCAAACAATCAGCCATGAATGCCTCGACTGGATGTCAGGAGATGAAGTTTCACGTTCGCTGGCTGAAATCGAGGCGCTGACAAACGATCCGCTGATATTTAACCGCCACAAGCGCACAAAAAAACGACAACGGGCTCCAAGCCTCATTGTCGCCTTGACTTTTCTGGATTCGTTAAATGATTACAACTCCTCCAGATAATAAAGGTGTTCGTCAGCCCGCCCTCCTGGCCGCTGATAACGACATTGCTCGTTTGACTCGCCGTTTTCAAGATAAAAAGGCATGACTTCGCGCTTGATGTCCTTATACATGTCGCCCTACAAACACAAAACGGGTGAGGACTCCGATCCACACATAACCCTGCGGTTAACGTGCCGACTATCGCATCCCTCGGTCGTCGCCACCCAATTCTCACCAGGTAAGCCAACGCAACATTAATCCGGTAGGCAGTAACAAAATGTGCAAGTGCGTCGCGTCGGTGGACACGTAATCGAACGGCCATTTGTTTCTTGATTTGTTACAACTGAAACTGTTCAATTACTCGAAACAAGTTGCACTCGTTGCCAACAAATTGCACAGTCAAAACTCGAAACCAGTCAGCCACACACGCTACGGTCAAGAATAAAACAGTCGATTGCGGCAATGAAACAACTCAAATCTTGTCGCAGGATGCGGTTTCTTAGCTCGTCAAGTCAACAGGAAGTTAATTGGTAAGTGATTAATCTGGATTGTCCAAACTGTTTCAAAAATCTGTGGGTGCTTCGTTCCTTTCATTAACCAAGCACCAACAAATATTAATGTTAATTGTTGGAAACGAATCTATCCTTGGTTCGTAATGGAACATTGTGCCGACCAACTTTTTCTTGTCAAGCAAAGACTCAAACAAATTTTTGAAAAGCCGAGCCAAACATCGTTTGAGAAAATCTTGTTGACCACGACAAAGATACAAGCATGCACCAGCAACTTTTTTTGGTGAATGGGTTGACAATAAAACACTTCGAAAAAAAACGTCGGTTCAAATATCTTCGCGATTGTCAACCGCCAACTTGGAAAGTTTTTATGTGAAAGTTCATAGGTTAAACCGTTTTGTTACCTGTCATTTGGATAAGCCAATTTTATAATCGTGTGTCCATTTTTTTTTTGCGAGAGTGACAGCATTGGAAATAATTCCATACCCACATCCGACGTTGCGACATAAATCCAAGTCAATCAAACGCGTCGATAAAGAACTGAAAAACGTAATCCGCGAAATGTTTGAGCTGATGTACGACGCGCGTGGGATCGGACTGGCAGCGAACCAAGTCGACCTTCCATTGCGAGTGTTTGTCATCAATACCACAGGAGATCCTGACCAAAAAGACGAGGAACGCGTTTTCATCAATCCCGTCATCGATTCGCCAAAGGGCAAGTCAGAAGCAGAAGAAGGATGCCTCAGTTTGCCAGGCATTCTCGGAATGGTTGCTAGGCCCGCCCAAATACATGTTTCGGCCTATGATCTTTCGGGAAACACCGTGGATTTTGTTGCAGACGGACTGTTGGCTCGCGTGATTCAGCATGAATACGATCATATCTTAGGCGTTTTGTTTATTGACCGACTCAGCGAATCCGCCCGTCGTCAACTCGATCAAGAACTCGAAGCATTTGTCCTCGACATGGACAATTTGCGCGCAACGGGTAAATTCCTCGACGATGAGAAAATTGGGCAACGCCTTGCTGTAATTGAATCAAAATACTGCTGAAAACTGGAACGTAATTCCAACCCTCTGTTGAGACTGAAGTTATGCGGATCGTGATGTTCGGTACCGGTCCATTCGCCGTGCCGAGTTTTGAAGCTTTGTTGGAATCGCCTCACAAAATACTCGCGTTGACCACTCGTCCGATAGTGGATGCGGGAAAAAGACGCAAGTCTCCCGAAAATCCGACTCGCCATCTGGGAGAGGCGGCTGGTGTAGAAATTCTGGCCCCTCTCGATGTTAACGAGCCCGATTCGGTCGCACTGCTCAAATCGTTGGCAGCTGATTTGTTTGTTGTTTGTGATTACGGCCAGATACTGTCCCGCGACTGCCTGGCAACAGCCCGGTTGGGTGGGATTAACCTGCACGGTTCTCTGCTTCCCAAGTACCGAGGTGCCGCCCCGGTAAACTGGGCCATCTATCATGGCGAAACGACTTTGGGAATCACCGTTATCCACATGTCGGCGTTTTTGGATGCGGGTCCTTGTCTTGCCAAGGCTGAATTAGAAATTACACCTTGTGACACGGCCGCAACGGTTGAACCCAAACTTGCAAAGTTGGGTGTATTGCCGGTTCTCGATGCGATTGAGACACTCTTAAAATGGGATGGAGAGTCTCAGATAGGTGAAAAACAGAATCGCAAGTTGGCAACCAAGGCACCACGACTCAAAAAATCCGATGGACTTATCGACTGGTCTCGAACCGCGAAACAGATTGTGGATCAAATTCGCGCCTTTAAACCCTGGCCCGGTACGTTCGCCAACTGGCAACCGCAAGATCGCGAACCAGTGAGATTGATCGTGCACTGGGCAGATGCGGTTGACGCGCATCCTGATGCGATCGATGTAGCTCCAGGTCATGTTGCCGTGTGTGATAAATCTCAGCTGCTCGTCCAGGCTGGTAAGGGACTTCTGTCAATCAAAAAGATTCAGCCGGCCGGCAAGCGTGAGATGGAGATCGAAGAATTTTTGAGAGGTCAAAAACCGCAGCCCGGCGATTGGTTCGGCAAATGAAATCCGCGCGCGGACCGGATTCGTAATGGCTGCTTTCACCCGGTGGTCGCGGAGCGCGCCATCGGAATGCGAAGGAGATGTCAAGTTGTCACGACTTTAGTTTAACAGCCGTGCCATAGGCCAGCAGTTCTGCCGCACCAGCCATCACTTGAGACGTAACATAGCGCAGATTGATCACAGCGTCGGCGCCTAATTTGTCCGCTTGAGCCTCCATTCTGCGCATACTGTCATTGCGGGCTTCGTTAAGCATTTCGGTATATTCTTTGATCTCGCCGCCAACCAGCATCCGAAGACCCGCAACAATGTCTTTCCCGAGATGTTTTGCCCGGATCGTGCTCCCGCGAACAACCCCCAAAGCCTCTTCGATCTCTCGACCTGGGACAAAATCAGTGGTGACCGTAATCAACTTGCTTCCCTTTCTCATAAGAGGATGAATGATGGGTGATACAAATCAAGCTGGCGAACCTCTCGGCGATCGAATTCATTCGTCCGACAAGCCGCTTTCTTGCTTTCGATCTTCCAAACGCTCCCAAATCAGCGAGCTGAATAAAATTAGAAAACCAACCGCTGCGATGACAAGCCCGACCTGGACGGCAATCGGTAATGCTCGAAACGCTTCAAATGCGTGCGGCCAAGCCTCTCGCAATGGTTTGATCAGCCAACTAAGGATGACCAACGCCCCCAGCACCATCAACAGCCAACCCAAGATCCTTACCAAGCGAATCATTTGTTCAAATCACCTTCCAGTCGTGAATCCGCTATTCTCTCCATGATTAAGGAAACCATAAAGAGCACTCCGCCGGCAAAAAGCAACCCAATTCCGATTTCCAGTTGCAGAGGTAAATCTATGAACTGCAGCAGGAATTTGGTTACGCGATAGAGACCCGTACTGCCTGCGAGAATCAGCCCGAACCTCCACAAAAAGAGCCCCGCCAGCTGGAGCCCCTGTTTCGGTCCTAACGAGTTCCTGGAATTCGAGTTCAATTGAAGATGGCCGGTCTCTATACAGTCCAGGTTAATCTAGTGTATTTTGCTTCCGCCCGTTTTCGCCGGATTTTTTCTCCCATCTCCGTCTGCGGGATTGTTCGGGTCCCCGTTCACCTTATTTCCGGTCCCCGATGGGACGCCAACTCCGATGCTCCGCCTGGGTGGACGACGACCCCAATTGCCGCCGCTGTTCGCAGCTTGCGAAGTCTCTTTTTCATAGCGTTGATAGAGATTGAAAGCAGCAATATCTTGTCGCCGCAAATCGGCTTCGTTTTGGCCTTCCACGGTCGTTGTCAGGCCGATGGACAATTCAACTGTTTTGCCCCCAGCGGTTTTGGGAAACGAATTGACATACTTTTTCAGTTGCGGCGCGCGGCGAATCAGTTCATCCAGTTCATCCGGTCCAAACTGTCGAGTCAAACTTACGCGAATTCTTCCGTCCGTATGAATGACAATTTCGACGTCGCGACTGGGTTCTTTGACTGAGATCGTCTTAACACCGTTGCCCACAGTTACTTTGATTCGATCTCCATCACCTGTTGACGATCGGATTTCGTTCCCAAATGTCGCTGGACCAATCGTCCTACCTCGATCCGAGGTTTGCGCAGAAGAAGTTACCGGCCACAAGATAAGAACGCTTAACAATACCAGGATTTGTCTAATGTGCAGCTTCATTTTAGGCCCTCTCGTAATAGACCTTCGTGACTGGCGAGCGACATGCTTAGATTGTATCTGAATCCGCATCAGACTCCCATTGTTATTTCGCTTTGTTCTTCATTCGATCCTCTCAGCCACCTCCGTTGGGGACACTTTTTTGCCGATAGTGGAGATTTCCTCTCGCAACGACAAAATAGGGCGTGATAGACTGACCCGTCGGAAAAGGCGCTTTCCCCAAGAATTTCAGCCCCAAAGCAATTCAGCCCCAATTCGTACGATAGCGACCACGCGCCTCAAGACACATTTGACAAGATGAACGATCGTTCCCTAAGAAAACTCTATATCGAAACCGTTGGCTGTCAGATGAACATGCTGGACAGTGAAATGGTTGTCGCCAGCTTGCGTCGCAAAGGCTACGAATTGACCGACTCGACGTCGGACGCGGATACCATCCTGTTTAACACTTGCAGCGTTCGCGAACAGGCTGAAAACAAGACGTACAGTGCATTGGGTCGCCTCCGCGACGAAAAGAAAAACCATCCTCAGAAGATTATCGGTGTGATGGGTTGCATGGCTCAGAAAGATCAGGAGCTGATATTTAAGAAAGCTCCGTTTGTCGACATTGTCGTAGGGCCTGGACAACTTCAACAGATTCCCGATCTGATCGAAAAGGCTCGTAACGAAGGCGGTCGACACAAGGCTCTCAGTCTTGGCCGAACCGACGGTGCCCTCCGCGACATCAAACGATCTCACGAGACGTTTGATCCACTCCGCGATCCGACGATGCGGCCGACACCGTTTCAGGCATTTCTGCGCATTCAGATTGGTTGCGACAAGTTTTGCACTTACTGCATCGTGCCGATGACGCGAGGGCCGGAGCAGGGGAGGGATCCGCTGCTGATTTTTGATGAAGCCAAAATCCTGGCCGATCAAGGATGTAAAGAAATCACTCTCCTCGGTCAGACCGTCAACAGTTACAAACACGTAGCTCCTGATGGAAAACAAACCCGTCTGGCAGACCTGCTTTACCAATTGCATGGAATTGACGGATTGGAGCGAATCAAGTTCGTCACCAACTATCCAAAAGACATGAATTACGAGTTGTTATCGGCCGTTCGAGATCTCGACAAAGTTTCGCCCTACCTTCACGTACCTCTGCAGAGTGGATCCAATTCCGTACTCCAACGAATGAAGCGCGGTTACACAGTAGCAGACTATCGCGCGATGATGTCTCGAATCGAAGAAACGCTGGGTGACGCGGCGGCCGTGTCAAGCGACTTTATCGTCGGCTTCTGCGGTGAGACGGAAGAAGAATTTGAGGAAACGGTGAACCTCGTCGAGGAGTGCCGATTCAAAAACAGCTTTATCTTCAAATACAGTGAACGGCCCGGTACCAAGGCAGCCAATCATCTTCCGGATGATGTTCCTTTCGACGTCAAACGACGCCGCAATAATGAGTTACTGGACGTTCAAAATCGGATCAGCGAAGAAGACAATCATCGCTTTTTGGGGCAGACGCTGCCTGTACTTGTCGAGGGAAAAAGCAAACGGTTTGACAAGCAAAGTGACGAACCGGTCGATACTAACGGGCCCATTCAGCTGACTGGTCGAACCCACGATGATCGCATCGTGGTCTTTGATGGAAACACAAGACTGATCGGTGAAATTATTTCGATCGGAGTCTACGAAGTTTCCGGTTTGACATTGCTGGGCACCGTCGTCACCGGAAGCGTCACCGGTGATGTCGTTATGTTGGGTACCTAAGAAATTGCAGATCTCAAAAGATCAATGTTAGCCATCAGGATCGTCAATTAACTCTTGAAGTCGTTTTGGTAATTCCAATGCTTCCAACGGTTAAGTCCTCGAACCCTCGATCAATGCGAATTTCGCTTTGTCGAAATTCTGTAGATCAGTCCGCCGGGGCGGCCTGACGCGAGTCTGGGACAGACTCGCCTACTGTTGTCGTTCAACTTGTGAAACAACATCAGTGAAATCCGTGTGATCCGTGGTGAAGCAAATCCGCACTTAGCGGCGTGGTATTGGTCTAACAGATACAGAGTCTTGAGAGGTCAAACTGCTGACGGGTCCCGACTGAATTCTCACGAATCCAGCTACGAAAGACCGTTCTTCTATTTCCCGATTGGAAACGTCTGGTTCAAAAAACTGGCGGTTTTATCCCAGACTTCGGCAGCCTGTTCAAAATCGACGGTCATGATCTGAAGTTTGGTTTCGGGTGAAATACGCGACTTCGTCTGGCAATGAATGCTCAACGGAATCTGGGCCGATGGGCTTTCGGCAAGACGTTTTTCAACATCACCTCCGAGCAAATAATCGACCAGCTGTTTGGCACGCTCCGTGTTGGGGCCGTTTTTGATAATACACAGCGTGTTTGGAATCAGCAGCGTGCCCAACTGGTCTTCTCCCTGATCGGGAAACACAATCACAACCGGCGCGCCTCGTTCAATCTCGATGATTGCGTCGTCCGTATCGGTCAAACCGAAGGCGTATTGGCCAGCAGCCACTTTTTTTGCTACTTGTTTATTGCCCGATTCAACCTGAGCGTTTTCAGCAACGTCCTGGAAAAATTGTTGGGCCTTGTCTTCACCCCAGATTGAAAAAAGAACCGCCGCGTGAGTTGCAGTTGTTCCAAACAAAGGCCGGGCGATTGCGCATTTGCCTCTCCATTTTGGATCAACCAGATCCAACACCGAATTGGGTCGAGCCGACTCGTCTGGAACCAGATTGGTGTTGACTATCAGCACTCGTGCGCGAGCCGCAAACCCGTGCCAATCGCTATCCGGCGATACAAAAGCCGGCGGATAATCTTTCGCGAATGGACTTTGATAAACTTCGAGCAACCCCAACTTCTTCAGCCGCAGCGAATGCAGGATTTCATTGTTCCAAAACAAGTCGGCTCGTTGGCGATTGCTTTGATTGATGATTTCGTTCGCCAGACCAACTGTCTTGTTCGATTCCTGATCGTACTTGGGCAAGACGAACACTCCCTCCTGCTTTTCGAAATCATTCAATATGGGCTCAGAAAACTCTTTGTCGAGCGCCGCGTAAACGACGACTTCCTTTTCGTTGGTCCCCAAGCAGCCACAGACACCAATCGTCAACACGAACATTACATTGATTATTGACCGCGAAAAGCTACCGCACATCGAAACATAATCCTTTCGTTTGCACTCAATTCAGCCGACCGATCGACATTGCTTTTAAGGTTGTTAAGTTGACAATATTGTATTCGGCCAAGTTTGCAATTCTCGAGATATCTTTGTACGAACCTTTCAAATCGACCGTTCTCTCAATTTTCCTCGGAATGACTCTGATTGCCGGGCCTCAGTTGTTGGCACAAAACACGCCCATGCAAGACATTAATCCGCGCATGCAACCCAAGCTGGATATCGACGAAGAACGAGTGAAGGCCAATGGGATTCGCAAATTGCCCGGCCAGCATATTGACCTGTATACCGATCTGCGTGACCGATCCGACGTCGACGAACTGGTGATCGTTTTTGACTTGGCCGTGAAAGAATGGTGCGATTATTTCAATGTCGAGATCCAAAAGACTGCGTCGTATCGGCTCTCGGGGTTTGTGATTGAAGACCGGGCTCGCTTCCGGAGAGCAGGATTGATGCCGGACGATTTACCCGACTTTCTTGCCGGTTTCAATCGCGGCCATGAAATGTGGGTTTATTTACAACCGGGCAAATATTACTCGCGACATCTGTTGTTACATGAAGGCACGCATGCGTTCATGCAGTGGTTTCTTGGCGGATCCGGCCCGCACTGGTACAGCGAAGGCATGGCGGAAAAGCTGGCAATTCACGAGTGGAAGGACGGAAGGCTAAAACTCAATTTTCGCGCGACCGATCGCAACCAGGTGGAATATTGGGGTCGCCCGAAGATCATTCGTGAAGCGCGAACCGCAAACCGCCTCAAGTCCATCGATGATGTTTTCGATATTCCGAGCCACGAATACCGCCAAGTCGAAAGCTACGCTTGGAGTTGGGCACTTTGCGAATTTATGAGTCAGCACCCGGCGACCTGTGACGATTTCAAAACACTGACCAAAAAGTGCAAAGATTCAACTGCACAGTTTACGGTCGAATTCGCGCGCACGATCAATTCGAACCGAGCGGCCGTCGACCGGGATTGGCAAATATTCCTGGGAGAACATGACTACGGCATCGAAGCCAAACACATGGTTATTCAGGAAGCGGATGCCGAAGCAGGAAAAAATAATTTTCTGATTCATGCAGACCAGGGCTGGCAAAGGACCAATATTAATGTTGATAAAGGCGACCTCCTGAAAATCCAGGCGGGTGGGAGATTTCAAATTGCCCATGTCAATCGAGCCTGGCAGAGTGAAGCCGGAGGCGTAACGATTGAGTATTATCGTGGATGGCCGATCGGCATGCTGCTCGCTGGCGTTTTAAATGAAAACAACGTTCAAGGGCTCTTAGAACCCATCGCCGTCGGGCTCAAATCGGAAATTGAAATGACCAGAGATGGCGAACTGTGTTTTCGGATTAACGACTCTCCTGCCAGAATGGATGACAACGAAGGGTGCCTCCAAGTGTCGGTTGAAGCATCGAAATAATGTGCAATGGATTGACATTCCGCTGCGCAGCACAAATTCAGGTAGGAACATAATTTTGTTGGAATGAAGCCTAAGTGTATCCGTCATCCTGTTGAGCCTTAGTTCGCCCTGGCGAAAGAGATCTCGTACGGCAAACAATCTCAACGAGAGATCCTTCACCTCGCTCCACTTGGTTCAGGATGAATAAGACGCGGAGTCGATGCCAACATTGAACGGGATTGTCGTCCAACGCATTGGCATCAGGGTGGACTTACGTACGTTTGGCAATTATTTTCGACTGTTTTCCCAAGTTGAATTCATGGGATATTGACGATCTGGTGACCGGCAAAAACAATCTCTAGCTTAGCATTATACGGATTCTTTGAGCCGGTTAGCGTAAGATCAACACTTAAACCCAACCACAGATTTATGAATCACCTTCAATCTCAAGATCCCGAAGTCTGGGCATGTCTCCAAAACGAATCGCATCGTCAGCAAGATGGACTCGAGATGATTGCCAGCGAAAACTACACCAGCCCTGCCGTCATGGAGACGGTTGGAAGCGTGCTTACCAACAAATACGCCGAGGGTTATCCCAGGCGACGATACTACGGCGGTTGTGAATTCGTCGACGTGCTTGAGGATCTGGCCAGGGATCGAGGCACACAACTTTTCGGTGCCGAATATGCAAACGTACAACCTCATTCCGGTTCACAAGCAAACCAGGCAGTCTATCTGACGGCTTTGGAAACGGGTGATTCCGTGCTGGGCTTGGACCTTGCTCATGGTGGCCATTTGACACATGGAATGCACCTCAACCTGTCAGGAAAACTCTACAACTTTCACCACTACGGTGTAACCGCTGACCATCATCGAATTGATTTTGATCAAGTTGCCTCGCTTGCCCGGGAACACAAACCGAAGTTGATCGTTGCCGGAGCAAGTGCTTATCCTCGCGAAATCCCACACGGAAAATTCAAGGAAATTGCGGACGAAGTTGGCGCGCTTTTATTTGTTGATATGGCTCATTACGCTGGCCTGGTTGCCGCCGGGCTGCACGACAATCCGGTCGCGGTAGCTGACTTTGTTACAACCACAGTTCATAAAACGCTTCGTGGACCGCGAGGTGGATTGGTTTTATGCAAAAAGAAATACGCAAAAAAAATCAACAGTAGCGTTTTTCCAGGAATGCAGGGGGGACCGCTCATGCATGTGATTGCTGGGAAGGCGGTCTGTTTTGCCGAAGCGGCAAAGCCCGAGTTCAAAACGTATGGCCAAGCCGTGATTGACAACGCAAAGTCGCTGGCTGAAGTTTTGCTCGAAGGCGGTTTGAGGTTGGTCAGTGGCGGTACCGATAATCATCTGGTGCTGGCGGACGTGACCAGTTTAGGAATTAGCGGCGATGACGCCGAAGAAGCTCTGGAACGATGTGGAATCACAGCTAACAAAAACATGATTCCCTACGATAAACGCAAACCGATGGATCCCAGTGGAATTCGTTTGGGAACGCCCGCCTTGACGACTCGCGGACTCGGCACGACCCAAATGCAGGAAATCGGGGGTTGGATTCTGACGGTATTGAAGGACCCCGAAAACGAGGCAGTTTATTCCTCGATCCGCGGCCAGGTTTCTGAGCTGTGTCAACATTTTCCAGTGCCAGCCGCCGCAATTACGGTTTGATTACGAAGCGTCGGCAGTTGATGATGGACTCCCGACCGCGTGTCCGCGCGCGAGCGTGGGGGCTTGGTAGACAAAGCGAATGGCGATGATCACGATCTGTCGCGATCGAATAACCTGGCGACTTGCCATTCGTCGGAAGCCCAAATCATAAGACCGGCAACGGCCAACAAAACACTTATTGCCCAAAGCAATGGATTGATTTGATCAATGGTTCGTAATTGAACGTGGGCCGGAGTGCGATACCAATCCGCCGGTTTTTGCCAGCCATAACGCGTGTAGCGCCACTTCGTATCAATGACCGGCGCACTTGAATCATCTTGTTCAACTTGTTGCGTCGGTTGGATTACCGAGTTTTTGAGAGCTTTCGAATGTGATATTGGCGGAGTGAAGATAAGACCGCACGCGGACAGGATTAGCAAAAAGTGTCCAACAGATTTCCGATAGTTGGGTTGGGCCATAAATGATTACCGATACAAAGTGTCTGTTTCATCACAGCACATTTGCAAACGGTGTACCCCAAGCTCGAATGTAAGAAAATCAGGCATGTGGCTTAATGTGTGATGATTTTTATGAACGCTGGACGTGGTTCAATGTCGCGTAAAATCCACTTTCGGCTCAAGAAAGCCGCCCCAGTCGGCACCTGCGGAATAATCGCTCGAACCCTTTTTCAATCTGTATCTCCAGCCACAATTGGAGATATGACACAAAACATAAATCAAAACCGCAAGATCTCTTTTCGGCATGTAAAATAGAGCAAAAGGGTATGAACGAGTTCCTTTCAAAAACGGTCTGACATCATGTCTTCTCTCGACACAATTTCGATTGACCGTGTCCAGCGCAAACAGCGCATCCGGACAGCCGAGGGCTACCTCGATTTGATCATGGTTTTTGATGATCGTTGGCCTCTTGATTTGCCGCTGAGACAACAAATGGCCGAACGCGCTATTGAAGTTCTTGAGGCAATCAAGAACCCTCTGGGTCACAAGCCATATGTTTTGTTCTTGAAGGGTCAAGCCTGCCGAGCTTGTGATCGTCACAAAGAGGCAATTCATTACTTGAAACAATCGGCTCAGCTGGACCCTGAAAACATTCACGTCTTCTTGGCGCTCGCTTGGAGTTACAAAAGAACTGGTCGGATCGAACAAGCGATTGAGGCGATGAAAAATGCAGTCGATCTCGATAGCTCAAGTGCGATCGCTCAGTACAATCTTGCCTGCTACTTTGCCCTGGCAAACGATACGCCAAACGCTATTCTCCATTTGTCATTGGCCTTCGAATTGGACGCTGATTTTCGCTGCCACGTCAGCGGTGAATCAGACTTTGACAACATTCGTGACGATCCAAGATTCATGGCAATCACTTCGGTAGTTGCCTAAGACGCGGGAGCCAGGGAGGCTGCGGCGGAAATTTTGGACAGCTATCAAAAAATTTCTTCTCAAGCCAGTACGGCAGCGATGCGGTAATGAACGAGTCGAGTAGTTGCCCATCGGCGAAAGTTCGTTACTTTTTTCACGAGGCATGTTTGCGGGAACTCGCAGCCTTAGAGGTATCGATTGTTGTCGGAATTTTTCTGGACGCTGAAATTTATTGAGGTAAATTTGATACTGCGCTTTTCTGTTTCCGAAAAATGACACAGGAGTCTTTCCATGCACAAGTCGGTTCGCCAATTCACCGCCAAAGACCTGATGACGACGCGTTTGATAACGCTTAGTCCCCAGACAGATGTTTTTCGAGCGATTGAAACGTTGAACAAGAACGAGATCTCCGGTGCGCCTGTCATTGACGAAAATCACAAACTGTTGGGAATGTTCACAGAAAAATCGTGTTTGGAAGTCTTGATCGATGCGGCGTACGACGGCCTTCCCACTAACCAAGTCGGCGCATTCATGGACGCTCCGGCTGATACAATAGAAGAGAACACGATGTTGTTGACGATCGCCCAGATCTTCCTCAACAAAAAAACGCGTCGGTTGCCAGTGCTCAGGGACGAAAAACTCGTGGGTCAGGTCAGCCGTCGCGATGTTATCCGTTGGGCCATCAAGCTCAACAATAAGTTACCCGATCGGGCTAGTACTCTGCTTTATCTTTCAGCGTTACGAGAAATGCGCGACGTTCCTGCGGTCTAGTGCGTGTCGCACGGACGTATCGCGGTCGAGGCGCTCTGACTGCCTGGCAAAACCGACGAAAAGACGCCAAACTTGAAAGGCGTTCGCCGCTTACTCTTTCGGCAACAGACTCAACGATTGGGGGTTAAGCGAATCTTTCCAGTTTCCGTGTCTCGAATGGGTTCGTCTTTCGTGACAGTCAATGGGTGGATGTGTTGCCCACGTTTCCCCGTCATAAGTGCGATCTGGCTGCCTGTTCAATGGCAGGTAACAGGCAGCCAACCGCGCTCGGCCTCATCCTAAAAAAAGCCCGCTCACCTTAACGTACGCGGGCTTTCTGTTTTCATAAGACACGCGGCTGGAAGCCGCCCACGAAAGGTGGTGCCGCCCAGCTAGTGCATCATCCAGTCTTAATTTTGGGGTAGACATGGCATAGTTTTGTTCCGGCTTCACCGATTTGAAACTGCCAGGCGACGCCTCTTTGTTCGGCATTGGTATGAACGCCAACCCCAATTCTTAGCGTGGTCGATGCACTAGTTACTTCGGCCGCCCAGTAACCCGGATCGGTACAAGAAGTACAACAACGTCAGCAAAGTTGAAACAAAGGCGGCCACGTAGGTTAATGCTGCCGCGGTCAATACTTTTTGCACGCCTTCGGATTCCTGGCTTCCAATGATCCCGGATTCCACAACCAGTTTTTTCGCCCTCGCACTCGCATTGAATTCGACAGGCAACGTAATGAGTTGGAACAACAACAGTAAGGAATAGGCAATCGCACCGATGATGAATACGACTGGGCCAATCTTGACGCCCCCATACATCAATGCCAGTCCACCGATCATCGCCCACATGCCAATTGGACTACCAAACTGAACGGCCGGTACAACCAATGATCGATAGGCAAGCCACTTGTAACCCGTCGCATGTTGTATTGCGTGTCCTGCTTCGTGGGTTGCCACTCCGATCGCAGCCACAGAAGTACTGTCGTAAACTGGTGGCGACAAAGCGAGGTGTTTGGTTACCGGATTGTAATGATCTGAAAGAAACCCCTGAACGCGAACAATTTCTGTATCGGTGACCCCTGCATAGTCGAGCATTTTTTGTGCGGCCTGAGCACCTGTGTACCCCCTTGTCGACGGAATCTTCGAGTACTTGGTGAATCGCGACTTCACCAGGGATTGGGCATACATGGAAAACAACACGCCCGGAATAATAAACAGAAAGTAGATCGGATCTAATCCCAACATCAATAAATCTCCGTGTATTTGTGTTAATAACGGTCAAACCGTTTTATTTTCAAAGTAGAAAGCCCGTGTACTGATTCTAAATATTTACCATTTTGTCAAGCGAGACAAGCTTGACAGCTAAACCGGATCCTTTCATTCAATTTCCGACGTTTCCGACGCATAGTCCCCAACGAGTCGATTTGACAGGACTTTTTGAAATATGAGACGGCCTTGCCGTAATTCGCGTTCCCACGACAGACAGCGATGTTCCCCATTCTGCTTCGGAAACCGCCGCCAACGGAATAAGAAATCCGTCTTTCTCCAGTCGGACTTCCGTTTCAGAAACGGCTTCAACCCGAACGCCCTCGGAAATCTGATAAGTCGAACCCAACCACCCGATCTGTTCGTTCTTGACGAGACAGGCGTTATCCAACTTCACTCGTTGATTCTCGACAACGGAGACGCTAATCGACCAATGATTGGATCCAGCCATTCCCACGCCTAAAACCACCACTCGATTGCCAATGTCCTCTTTGCTGATTTCCTGCAAGGCCGGGCTGGGCGGCCAATCGTCGTCGGAATCTCCTTCAACGCTGCTGGCGATCGAAACGACTCCTTTTGCGTGGCTTAGTTGAATCTCGTGCGACCAGCGATCACTGTGAAACGAAAACACGACCCGCACGCAGGGAGCGCGAACGCCAGGAGGCAAGGATTGGAGCGAAATCTGCGACATGCTAAGTTTCGCTTTTGACATGCCAGTTGAGATATGAATCAAGAAACCCTTGAATTTCTCCATCCAGCACTTTGTGAAAGTCGCCCATGCTATATCCTGTACGAGCATCCTTGACCCGTTGATCGGGATGCATGAAATAATTGCGAATCTGCGAGCCAAAACCGACACGTGCCTTGTTCTGGTATTTGCTGGCTTCCTCGGCCTCCCGTTTTTCATCTTCGACACGAGCCAATTGGGCTCGCAACATCTTCCAGGCCTGAGCGCGATTTTTGTGCTGGGACCTCTGGCTCTGACATTGAACAGCAATATTCGTAGGGATATGGGTCAGCCGCACGGCACTATCCGTTTTGTTAACGTGCTGACCACCGGCCCCGCTGGCCCGGTAAGTATCCTGCCGCACGTCTTTTTCGTCGATTTCAATTTCAACTGCGTCTGAAATCTCCGGGGAAACATCAACCGCCGCAAAACTGGTTTGCCGTTTTCCTTCGGAATTGAAGGGACTGATCCGGACGAGACGATGAAGGCCAGATTCGCCCTTGAGGTAGCCATACGCCATCGGGCCCCGAATCGCGATCGAAGCACTGTTGATTCCAGCTTCGTCATTGTCGTTGCGGTCAAAGAGGACAACCGAATAGTCGTTCTTCTGAGCCCATTGCATGTACATCCGCATTAACATTTCGGCCCAATCGTTTGCGTCCGTACCTCCGTCGCGGGCGTGAATGGTCAGGATCGCACCACACGCGTCGTGAGGGCCATTGAGAAGTGATTTAAGCTCCAGATCTTCAAGCGTTGTCTCCAGTCGCCCAATCTCCTGGTCAATGTCGGCTTCAATCTCTGGGTCTTCTTCGGCCATCTCAATAAGGGCGCGGAGATCTTCTTCGCTGCCAATCATCTCCGCCATGGGCACCACGACTGATTTTACAGCTTTCAGTTGGCCAACGGTTTCCTGAGCCCTCTCCTGATTATCCCAAAAATCGGTGGCTGCCATTTGGGCTTCGATCTGGGTGATTTGATCGACCTTGACGTCGTAGTCAAAGACTGTCTCGGAGCTGTACGATGCGGCGCTGAATCTGCAGTGCACGGTCAATCAATTCGGAATCCATTTTTGCTCCAGGTTTTGCCATGGAAATTACCCTTGAAGTTGAACTCTATCAGAAAATAGAATTCTTCGCTCATTCCGACAACCGGTAAAGCTATTAAATCGAATAAATTGCGGTCACTTTACGAGTGTTTCAGTCGGGCTGAATGAAATGAAACCACACCTATCCTTCGGGCAACGCACGTTTCGCCGAACCAACACATCGTGGACAGTCGCGTTTCAAACCCAATCATCCTTTCGGTTGCAAACCGCTGGCAAACCGCGGTGAAAATTTGATGAGCCTACCTGAACTCGATCCAACCAAATTTCATTTCGCGCGATGGCGAATTTTGTTTTTGGTTTCGTTAGCGGAGATGTTGGCGATTTCCGTTTGGTTGGTGTCCAGTGCGATTTCCCTCGAGCTTAAGGAGCTGTGGAATCTAACTGATTGGCAAAGCGGCGCGTTGACGACGGCCGTACAAATTGGTTTCGTCGCCGGAACATTGATGGCGGCCATTTTCAATCTGGCAGATATTTTTCCAAATCGATACTACTTTGCGATTTGTGCTCTACTGACTTCCGTTGCGAACGCAATGCTGTTGTTTTGTGATGGATTTTCCAGCGCTCTGCTCGCTCGATTTCTGGTGGGATTTTTCCTGGCAGGCGTATATCCGCCGGCGATGAAGATGATTGCAACCTGGTTTCAATCGGGCAGGGGGTTCGCGATCGGGACGGTGGTTGGTGCTCTGACACTCGGTAAGGCAGTTCCGTTCTTGTTGAAGGCTTTTCAGATAACGCAGTGGCGATTTGTGCTGATTGTCTCCAGCCTTTGTGCTCTGCTGGCAGCGGTTCTGATTTTTTTGCTCTATCGGGATGGACCATTCCGTTTCGAGCGTCGCCCGTTCAGCTTTACGTTAATCACTGATGTCATTGCGGATCAGAAAACCAGGTTGGCGATCGGCGGTTATCTGGGCCATATGTGGGAATTGTACGCCATGTGGACCTGGATTTCGTTTTTCATGATTGCAGCGGCCCAGGAAGCTTCGATCGAATCACAGTCACTGGTCGATGGAATCACATTTTTAATTATCGCCGTAGGTGCCGTCGGGTGTGTCATAGGCGGTCAAGTCGCTGATCGAGTGGGACGTGAATGGCTGGTCAATTTCTCGATGCTGGTGAGTGGCTTGTGTTGTCTCTTGATCGGATTAAGTTTCGGTGTCAGTTTCTGGTTATGCACGGCAGTTGCTCTCGTTTGGGGGTTTTTTGTCGTCGCTGACTCGGCCCAATTCAGCACGATGGTCACTGAAGTTTGCCCCAACCATGCCGTTGGAACTGCCTTGACACTGCAAACCTCGATCGGGTTTTTATTGACCACCGTTTCGATTCAGCTGGTGCCGATTTTTCAAGAGCAAGTCGGTTGGCAGTTTACATTCGCCTTTCTGGCGTTGGGTCCCGCAGCCGGAATCATGGCAATTAGGAAACTGGCCAAGGTACGCCGACGGGATTTATCAGTCGACCTCTAGGCGAAAACGGAGTATTCAGTACTCAATATCCGACTCGGGTGCGTTTTTTGGCCTTCCAGGCCTTTCATCGTCGTAGCGTTATCGACAAACAGTTACCCAAGCCTGTCAAATAAGTCATTGAGCTTGAAACATTAGTGAGTGTCGCACGGAAGCAAAGCGGTCGTGGCGCTCTGATTGCCGGGCGAAACCGACGAAAAGACGCTAAACTTAACCCAAACGCGCTCTAAACGAGGAAAACAAACAATGAATCGCCGTCTCTTTTTTGCTTCTTTCGGAATGCTTGGACTATCTGCCCGCCATTTGTTTTCTGATGACTGGCCACAGTGGCGCGGCGTGAATCGCGATGGCCGCTGGACCGAAGATGGAATTGATCGTGAGTTCAAGGATGGAGAGTTGAAGACGATTTGGCGCCAGCCCATCAGCTCAGGCTACAGCGGACCAACGGTGGCTGATGGTCGGGTGTTCGTCATGGATCGCAAGGATGAGCCGAAGCAAATCGAACGAGTCCTTTGCTTCAACGAAACAACAGGCGAACCGATTTGGGAACACGCTTACGACGCCGACTACGTCAAGGTTGGCTATGTCGCTGGGCCGAGAGCATCCGTAACCATCGATGGCGAATACGTCTTTTCGCTGGGAACGATGGGGCATCTGTTTTGCCTGACGGCGAGCAAGGGCGAAGTCGTTTGGTCAGCCGATTTGAACAAGAAGTACAAAATGCTGGAATCCAATCGGATGCCCGTCTGGGGCATCGCTGGTAGTCCGTTGATTTATGGCGAGCTTGTGATTGTGCATTTAGGTGGAAACGACGAAGCCTGTATCGTGGCGTTCGAAAAATCGACAGGCAAAGAACGTTGGCGAGCTCTAAAGGATCGTGGTCAGTACTCATCCCCTATCTTGCATCGAGTTGGCGACAAAGAAATTTTGATTTGTTGGACTGGAGATCATGTCGTCGGGCTCAATCCGACTGATGGCAACGTATTTTGGCAAATTGAAATGAGACCCCGAAACATGCCGATCGGAATTGCCACACCGATCATCAAGGATAATCAGGTCTTTGTGACTTCGTTTTATGATGGATCGTTGATGATTCGATTGTCTGAAGATGGGATGTCGGCGGAGAAAGTCTGGTCGGCGGTGGGTGAAAGTGAAATGAAGACCAAAGCGTTACATTCTATCATCAGCACCCCCGTTTGGATCGGCGACCACATTTACGGTGTGGATAGCCACGGCGAGTTTCGTTGTATTTCGGCAGCCGATGGTTCACGCGTCTGGACGTCGCAGGAAGCCGTCCCTAGAGCCCGCTGGGGCACCGTTCATTTCGTACAAAATGGCGATGACGTTTGGATGTTCAACGAACGCGGCGAACTTATGGTTGGCCAGCTCTCCCCTGACGGCTACACCGAGATCAGTCGCGCGAAATTGATTGAGCCGACTTTAGCCCAGCTTCGTCGCCGAGGTGGAGTATGCTGGTCCCATCCGGCATTCGCCAACCGCAAAGTCTTTCTGAGAAACGACAATGAGATCATTTGCGTCAATTTGGCCGCCGAGTGAGAAAAGGAACTCTCGAAAGTGCCTTTTGGGCGTGTACAACGCTTGTCATACCGCCAAAGACAAATCCAAATCTCATCGCTCTCTTTTTTTTACAGATCAAACCTGTTCGCCCGGCCGACCGCACATAAAATGGTGGTCTCACGTCATTGCTGGGCGCATTGTTCGTCATTGAAATCAACCGATGGGGGCCGGTTGTGCCGATCTCGCAAAAGATCTGGCTGATTTGGGCCCAAAGAGTCCGTATTAGTTGACCCTTACCCAAACCCCGCCTACAGTAAAAGTTCGGCTTTTTTGCGGCCTGCCGGCGTGAATCGAGACTGTCTTACCTGTTTGTTTGGACTTTCGCGTTACAATGGAAATGGCTTCCGGTACGTTTCAACGCCGATCGTGTTGCCACCTCCAATCGAATAGCAAATTGACGAATATTAGCCGTCCGAGATGAATGAACTCGGGCCGGCATGGAACGGAGAATCGACCAGATGAAGAAACCGAAGAAGAAAGAATCGCTATCAGATGCGACTGCCGAGAATGGCAACGGCAACGGCTCGTCTGGCGACAATGCCATCGACGAGATGATCCGGCGGTTTACGACGAAACACGAAGAGAAAGAAGTCGACAAATATTTTCGCGCGTTGGTGAAACTGGAAGGTAGCGACCTTCACATGAAAGTCGGGCAACCTCCAATTGTTCGTGTTCACGGTACGCTGAAGCCACTCAATCGAGGTCCGGTCGAAGTCGAAGAAATGACACGTCTGTTGTTCCCGATGATGAACGATCGCACGAGAAGGATTTTTGACGATGACGGCGGATGCGACTTTGCTTATACGATTGAGGTTGACGACGTCGAATGGCGTTTCCGAGTGAACATGTTTCAGCAACTCGGCAAGATCGGATTGGTGGCCCGGCGAGTTAACAACTTCATTCCGGACTTTGAGGGCCTGCACCTGCCACCGACGATGGAAACCCTGTGCCATCATGATCAAGGGATGATTCTGCTTGCGGGTGTCACTGGGTCCGGCAAAAGTACGACGATTGCGTCGATGTTGAATTTTATCAACCGACATTACGTCCGGCACATTTTGACGCTTGAAGATCCGATCGAGTTTGTGTTCCAGGATAACAAGTGTCTGATTAATCAACGAGAAGTCGGGATCGACGTTGTCGACTTTGGGATCGGCATGAAGCATGCGGTTCGTGAAGATCCCGACATCATTCTGGTGGGCGAGCTTCGAGACGAGGAAACGTTCATGACGGCGATTAATGCGGCTGAAACGGGTCACCTGGTGTTTGGAACGATTCACGCATCGACCTCACCTTCAACGATTGGTCGTATTCTTGACCTCTTCCCTGAAGATATGCACAGTGCGATTCGCAGTGCGATCGCGATGAACATGAAAGCGATCATTGCGCAAAAACTGCTTAAGTCAATCAAACCGGGGGTCGGTCGTGTTCCAACGTGTGAAATCATGACCTTCAACCCAACCGTCAAGAAGCTGGTTCTCGAGGAACGGGATCACAACCTTTTCGACGCGATTCGAATCGGTGAAGAAGAAGGCATGCAGGACTTCACCAGTAGTCTCAAACAACTGATTGACGACGAATTGATCGACCGACCGACCGCTTTCCAAGTCGCGCCAAACAAAGAAGAGCTAAAGATGCGCTTGAAGGGCATCAACGTTTCGCAACCTGGAATTATTTAATGCAACTTCGTTTCGTGAAATTGCGTCGCGCCGCATTATTCGCCGGTTTCATGTTGATGACCATCCCGACGGAATTGCTTGCGCAAGGCGGCAGTCACGATCTGATCCGCGGTGGTGGCGGTTATTTATCGTTAACCAAGATCGGTTTAATTGCGCTCGTTTTCCTGATTTGGGTGCGGTGTGCCGACTGGATAAATCGCGACTCGATGAAGCTGGGTAAGGACACCGGTTTACAACCTGAGATTTGGAATCCGATCAGTGTCAGCACTTTTTTGATCGGCTTTCTGGCGGCCATTTCGGTTCCGATGTTCGTGGCGGGTTACCCGATTTTCGTTTTGGCCGCGTTAACGCCGCCAATGATTTACTGGCTGATCCGTCGCAGTAAAATCAAATCGACGCCTGGGTTGGCTCTGAAAGCCAAAGCGAAAGTGGGAGCCGTCCCAGTTGCACAGCCGCTTCCTCAAGACGATGGCGCAATCGTCGAATTCATCCCCGCAGGCAACGAATCGAAAGAGCGACAAGTCAACTTAATTCGAGCTCGCCAAATCCCGGAAGATGGATTCACCAATCTCAAGGACTTGGTTGATCAAAGTCTTAACCAACGGGCCGACCAGGTGTTGATTGACTACACCCGCGAACAAGCAGCCGGACGAGTCCAGGTCGACGGTTCCTGGCATCCGCTGCCCGTGATGGATCGACTTTCCGGCGACGCACTTCTGGCGAGCCTGAAGTATCTGGCCGGGCTGAATCCGCAAGATCGACGTTCGGCACAACAAGGCGTTTTTCGCGCAATCTCACCGAATCATAAATGCGACCTCGAAGTGCTGACGCAAGGCACGCAAACGGGTGAACGAGTTCAAATGAAGTTTCATCGAAAGGTGAAGAATCAATTGACGATCATACAGCTTGGGATGTGGCCAGAAATGTCGAAACGGCTGGCCGAACTCATGAATGCTCCGGGACTTACGATCATCTCAGCGTTGCCCATGGGCGGTCTAACCTCTACCTGGCAAGCTGCATTGGACAACTCCGATCGAATTACGCGTGACTGTGTAGGTCTCGTGGATGTCCACAACATCGAAAACGACATGGAAAACATCACCCAGCATCGTTTCAATATGGCTGAAGGCCAATCACCGATCAGCATTCTAAAAGCCGTCTTGCTCACCCAACCCGATTGCCTGGTTGTTCCCGACGTCGTTAACTCCGAGTCTTTAGATGCCTTGACATTTGAGGCGATCACCCAAGACCGTTCGGTTTTTTGCCAGGTACAAGCTCAATCAGCTGCGGAAGCATTGCTGCGGTTGTACTCGTTGAGCAAAAACCGCCAACAATTTGCGCAAGCCGTTACGGCCGTTACCAATCAGAGGCTGTTGCGGCGATTGTGCGACAATTGCAAAGTCGAAGTTCAGGTTCAGCCGCAAATCATTAAACAGCTCGGCGGCGATCCGCGAGAACAAACAACCGTGTTTACTCAATACAAATTGCCGCCACCCGATCAACGAGTCGACGAAAAAGGAAAGCCAATCGAATTCCCTACCTGTAACGTTTGCAACGGAATCGGTTATGTTGGCAGAATCGCAGTCTTTGAATTGTTGGAAATTACCGATAATCTGCGGCAAGTCCTGATGAAACAGCCAACCGCCGAGGCAATTGAAAAGTCCGCTCGGGCGGAGGGCAAGACGTCCGTGATCGCCGAAGGCTACAAACTGGTTTTGCTTGGACTAACATCAATCGCGGAAGTCCAAAGGGTACTAAAATCGTAAGGCATTGGCTCACTTTCATAACAATCGTAACACCAACGTAACCTCATAGATCCGCACGTCAGTATGGCCATTAACGAAGACACTCCTCCGATCGAATTTGTTGCCGGAGGTGAAACGCCAGAGCAGAAAGAGACCAACCTCGAGTTGGTGCTGCCTTCGCCCGGATTTCCGACACTCACCAACCTGATCGCCGATGCAATTGAAAAGCGTTCTGACCTGACCGTCTTGGACTTCACACCTAACCAGGTGAATATCCGTTTTCAGATTGACGGGATCTGGCACTCGATGGCTCCGATGGATCGAGAGTCGGGCGATTACATGTTGGCAGCGCTGAAACAGCTGGCGGGCCTGGAATACCGGGAACGTCGCGCGAGGCAAGAAGGTGAGTTTCGAGCGCACTATCTCAAGCGCAAAACCCCCTGTCGCATTATTTCTCAAGGCGTACGGACGGGCGAGCGTGTTGCAATTTATATTGACGTCCCGCGGTCCAAGCTTGAAAACATTGAAGACCTCGGCATGCGGACCAGCATGAAAGATCAACTGGCAAATGTACTTGAGCAAACCAAAAGCGGTTTGACACTTATTTGTGCAATGCCGGGTGAAGGCTACACCGCAACCTGGCGAGGCGTTTTTTCGGCGGCCGACCAATATACGCGTGACTACTACGTCCTTGAAGAAGTCTCTCGCGTTGAGCCCGAAGTCATCAACGTCGCGTCGGAAACCTACGATGAATCGCTTGGAGAAACCGCGTTCACCCAAATGCCACAACTTTTGTTGCGCGAGCCAAATTTTATTGCCTTTGCCGAAGTCCCCAACGGAAAAATCCTCGACCAGATTTGCGATCTTACGGTTCGGGAGGACCTTCCCGTAATGGCCCGGGCCTATGGCAAAAACGCACTTGATGGGCTTTTGCGTTTGATGTTGTTAAAGTCAGATCATCAAAAACTGTTAGAATCCTTGACGACGGTTGTCGCCATGCGAATGATTCGCAAACTTTGCGAAGAATGTCGTGTCGCTTTCCGACCGAACCCCATGTTGCTGCAAAAACTGGGAATTCCCCCGGGACGAGTCAATCAGCTTTACCGGCCTTTCATCTACCAACCCGAAATGGTCGATGAAGATGGAAAAGAAATTGAAATGTGCTCGCATTGCCACGGGATCGGTTACTTCGAGCGAACAGGAATTTTTGAAATGCTAAAGCTCAATGATTCGATCCGCGAGTTGTTGCTAAAATCACCAAATCTGAACCAATTGGCCGCTGAGGTCCGTAAACATAAGCATATCTCGATGCGTGAAGAGGGTGTCGTTTTGGTTGCCAAAGGGATTACGTCGCTGGAAGAACTTCAGCGCGTTCTCAAAGTCTAACTACGAATTGCAAGAGGCCTGCCAATCCATGATTTCGCTAATCATTATCCTGACGTTCCTCATCGTCATTGCCAGTACCTGGTGGATGGGGCTTTGGAGCAACCTGCTCACGCTCGTCAATTTCCTGCTTGCCGCGATGTTGGCCAGCAGTTTTTTTGAGCCCGTTGCATCGCGTCTGGACGATATGATGCCTTCCTTTACTTACCTGGTCGACTTCCTGGCCCTGTGGCTGATTTTTATATTGTCATTCGTCGTACTACGCGGGCTGACCGAGTTGTTATCGGCCTATCGATTGAAATTCGATTTTTGGACTGAGATGACTGGCCGATCGATCCTCTCGGTCTGGCTGGCATGTTGTTTTGTGTGCTTTGCGTGTTTTTCACTTCACCTCGCACCCTTGCCTCCAAATTCTTTTCAAGAAAATGTGGGAGACCGAACTCTAGGAATTGGTCCTGATCGATATTGGCTGGCATTCGTACAAAGTCGCTCTCGCGGAGCATTATCAGAAGTTCAAGACTCCGGGGTGCTTGATCCATACGGTCTTGATGACCACGCTGATGACGAAGGTCAAAACAAAAGAGTCTTTGATCCCCACGCCAATTACATTTTCACGTATCATTTAAGGCGAAAATTACTTTCGAATGAGAAAGGTCTGCGAGTCAAAAAGGATGAATAACATTTTGACCGTGTGAGAATTGCAATGAACAAAGTACAGTTTTCTAACGACACTTTTATCACGCCGGAGGACTACAACCCGTTTTCGATCATGGCATTCCTGGCGTTTTTGTTTTCGCTTCTGTGCATTGTTCTCGCCGTCTGCAATCCGAAACTCCTATCACTGCCGGTATTTTCGGCGCTTCTCGGAGCTTTCGTGCTATACCGGCTTCACGCGACCCATATGGCCCGCGGTCATTATCTTGCCGGTTTTGCGCTACTTGCGTCAATTTTTGTTTTCGTGATGACGGCCTCGTACCAATCCATGCGGTACAAACATCTCGAGGCCACCGCCATCAAACATTGCGAAACCTGGCTCAATCTGGTCAAGACCAACCAGGTCTATGAATCTCACGAAATGACGCTCGAGTTTGAAAAACGTCATTCGGAAGGTACCGACCTGGCCAGATTGTATGGACCCGTAGATCAGCCTGATGAGGACTTGCAGAAGTACCTCGACCTGGAACCGGAGAAAACGATTCGAACAATTGGTGAAAATGCAAAAATTAAAGTTGGGAAAATTGCTTATGCCCGTCCTTATTCGGTCTTTGATCGATTTGAGATTCACCACCACCTTGATCGGTCAGCGACTTCGGAAGAAGAATTTCACTTTACGATTGTTTTGCTGAGAACAAAACCCATCAAGGAGAAGATCTATTGGGAAATAGAAGGACTTGTAAATGTCAGCCCACCGATACCACGGGGCAAGCGTCACATTGGAGCCGCGGGGGGACCAGACCGGGAGGCCACACATTGACCTCAGCCCCATCTGGATCCATTCAAGCATACAAAAAAAGCCTGGACAATTATTTGCTCAGGCTTAGTTTGTTTGCGATGTTCACTTTAGTTAGTTAGCACCGTCTTTTTTCTCTGGCTCCTCTTTTTCATCAGATCCTTTGTCTTCTTCTTGGGATCCGTCATCGGATTTTTCCTTGGCAGGAGCAGCTTCTTCGTCCGGGGAAGTTTTCTCGTCGTCGTCATCAGCTTTTTCATCTTCACCGGCATCTTCGTCCGAATCTTCGTCCGAATCTTCATCTTCGTCAAAGCCAGGCATAGAAGATCGCGGCACACCGCCCAATTTAACTTCATTGCCGGTGTACGTATCGGGATCGGCTGCCGATCGGAATCCCAACGAGTGTTGTACCTTGTCTGGGGAGTAATCCTGATTTTGAAGAATTTGAACCAACGCATCATTTTCATAAATGACGTTCAGGTAGTCGCCTTTCATAAATGGCAGCGCTCGCTTGAACGAATATTTTTCAATATCGTAATTGTCTATGTTCGTCACGCTCTCTGGCTCAAACCCAATTGTCTTTTGGACTTGGTCTTTGGTGATCCCGTGACCGTCTTCGTCGGGGGCGGTCATCAGTTTGTAGGCCTCAGCAATCGTCGATTTGGCCTTCTTCGGTAAAATCACCCGATCATAAAAAAGGCCGCCTGAGACGAGAGCCAAGAGTCCTATCAGGACTGTCATGCGTAGCGCAAATCCCTTCCCATATTTCCCACCATTTTCTTCTGTCATTTTTTTCGCTCCTTTACCACCAGCATTTTAAAAACATGTATAAGTTTGATCCCAACTCATGATGATAATTCGTTTGGATTCAAAAATCGACTCACAACGCACAAAAACCGGCTGCCAATCCCAAATTAGGCGGTGCAGGGCGGGCCAATTTCAGGAGTTTGCGGTCTGGGTTGTCAATCGGGGCTGGGCAATACGACCAGTCGGATTACGCCAACAAGTTGGTCAAACGCCCCGGTGAACCCATCGCGTTGTAACCTCCGTCGATGTGAAGCACTTCACCCGTTACACCGTCGGACATATCCGACAGAAGAAAGGCGCCTGTGCGACCCACCTCTTCGTGCGTGATATTTCGAGCCAACGGTGCGACGTGTTCGTACATTTTGAGCATTTCGCCGACGCCGGCTGCACTGCCCGCCAGTGTCTTTAGCGGGCCCGCGCTTAATGAATTCACGCGAACGCCTCTCGGTCCGAGATCATAGGCCAGGTATCGTGTTGACGCTTCCAACGCCGCTTTGCAAATCCCCATGACGTTGTAACCTGGAACACACTTTTCTCCCCCAAAATAGGTCATGCAGGCCATCGCCGATCGTTTTGACATCAAGTCCTTTGCCGCATTAGCCACCGCGATGAAGCTATAGACACTGATATCCATGGCCATTTTGAATCCTTCTCGACTGGTTTCGATTGTATCGCGTAGGAGATCCTCCCGATCCGCATATGCAATCGAGTGCAACAGAAAATCGAGCTGACCAAATTCGTTTTTGGCCGTTTCCATCACGCTGGCGATTTCTTCGTCTTCCTGAACGTTCATCGGAACGAGAAATTTCGCCTCAAATTCCGATTTCTCAAGACACTTTTCTACTCGGCGACGATTTTTTCGTTTGTCGTCATCGGGTCGATCCGGCAAATGAGTGAATCCAATCTCGCCCCCTTGTTCCATGATCTTTTCTGCAATTGCCCAGGCAATTGAACGATCATTTGCTACTCCCATCACCAAACCCTTTTTGCCTTCAAACAAGCGCATCAAATGGCTCCTGTG
>JAHEJI010000256.1 GCA_024638965.1 Planctomycetaceae bacterium | reverse complement strand
AGCGGCACGCTTGCTCGGCGAACGGTTAAAGAAACTTGGAAGCGACGCGGTTGTCGAATTGTTTCCAGAAAAGGATCACATGAGTTTGTTGAGCGATGACCTTCAGAAGCGAATACGTCGTGAAATGACCGAAGCTTTTCACAAACAACATTTAGACGCTGGCGGTTCAAATAAGTAAGTATGCTGGAGTTTACCTAACCCCAAACGTTGTTTTCCGGAAAATTTAATCAATAGTTAGCTCAATCGAAAAGTTAGCGATAAGATGTAGTTAGTTCGTACGAGGAAGAAACGAATTTGTGGTAGGTATTCGATATGGGTCTGCTGAACAAACTGCTTGGTCCGCCCAACAAAGAAAAGTTTGCGGTGCTGTTCGTCGACGCATTGAAAGACGCAGGTGACAAACGGAAGATTGAGTTTGACAAGTCTGAGTTTCGGTTGACTTTTTCCGAAAACAACGAAGAGCGCGGTGTTCTGAATCTTTCGAATCTGTATTTCGAGTATTGCAACGTTGAAGGCGGAAAGGCGGAACGGAAACGATGCCTGAAAGAGATGGTTCGAGCGGCGCTTTCGCACCTCAAGGAGATGCCTTCAGACTTCGCGGACGCCAGTTACGACATTCGCCCACGGCTGTGGACGCGATCGACCTTTGAACAGCTGCGTTTGCGGCAGCAGATTGAAAACGGCGAACCGATCGATTGGCCCTTGGAGCCGATCGGCGAGCATCTGTATTTGACTTTGGTCTATGATCTCCCGGAATCGGTTCGCTCGATTTCAAATGAAGACCTGCTTAAATGGGGCGTCACTTTTTGGGAAGCCCGAGAGGTTGCAGTCAGCAATTTGGCCGAATCCAAGTTTGTGTATGCGAGTGTCGGCGACGAATTGTATGCTTCGAATACGGGTGATTCGTACGACGCGACGCGGTTGATTTTGACCGAGTTGATCGAGGAATTCAAAATCGAAGGTCGACCGATCGCGATGGTTCCCAATCGGGATACGTTGTTGGTGACCGGCAGTGAGTCCGAAGTCGGTCAAACGATGATGTTGGAATTTGCTTTGCAGCAATTGACGGACCAGCCGCGTCCGATGATTTCAACGCCGTTGACGATTGGAGCAGATGGACAATGGTGCGACTGGAGTCCGGAACCCGATAATCCGTTGTATGACGATTACCGACGATTGAAATTGGGATGGCTGCAGATCGAGTACGCTGATCAAAAACAGCTACTGCAACGGTTGTACGAGATGCAAATGAACGATGACGTCATCGCATCGTTCAGCGTGATGGAAAGCAATAAGGGTCTCTCCAGCTATTGCCTTTGGAATCCGGGTGTCAAGTCGATCCTCCCCAAAACGGAACTCGTTCTCTTCGTCGACGAAGAGTCGCATGAAGCGAAAAGCGTTTCCTGGGAAACGGTGCAAGAGCATGTGGGTTATATGATGGAACCGTTGGATGTGTACCCACCGCGTTATCGAGTCCTTAATTTTCCGGATCAAAAAGAACTCGAGAAAATGTTGGCGATGTGATTTTTTTTTGCAGTCAAGGTTATGGCGCGGAAAACCGTGAAAAATCTCTCTCACGTCGGTAGATTCTTTACCCGACCTGATCTCTGCGGTTGAGCTGACCCGCTTTTATTTCGTAGAATTGAGCGATTCGGAATCGTCGACCTATTGGATGGGATTCGCCGCGACAATGCCAGCTTCGGATATCGTAATTAAAGGTGCGCGTGAGCATAATCTGCAAGACGTGAACCTGGTTCTGCCTCGTAACAAGTTGATTTGTTTAACCGGTGTTAGCGGCAGCGGTAAAAGCTCGCTTGCATTTGACACATTGTTTGCCGAGGGGCAACGTCGATACGTCGAGAGTCTGTCCAGTTTCGCGCGGCACTTTCTCGGCCAGATGCCGAAGCCGGATGTCGATTTGATTTCGGGTTTGAGCCCGTCCATTTCGATTTCGCAAAAATCGTCCGGGAACAATCCGCGCAGTACCGTTGGAACGATTACTGAAATCTATGACTTTCTGCGCGTGCTTTACGCTCGGGTGGGGCAAGGCTATTGTCCCAAATGCGATCAACCCATCTCGGCCCAATCGCGTGATCAGATTATCGGCAGCATCATGCAAATGCCCTCTGGCACCAAGTATGCAATTCTCGCGCCTCTCGTGCGTGGCCAAAAGGGTGAACATCGCGACTTAATGGAAGACCTCCTCAAACAGGGCTTTGTGCGCGTGCGGGTCGACGGTGAGATTCGTTCACTTACCGAAGACATCAATCTTGATCGGACTCGTCGGCATAACATTGAAGTCGTTGTCGATCGCATTACTGCGAAAGCGGGAATTCGAGGCCGATTGGGCGAAGCTGTCGAGTTGGCCTTGAAAATTGGCAAGGGCACTTTGATTGTCGCCGGTGAAAAAAACGAAAACGACACGGTGACGCCTGCCGCAGCAGAAATTGCCAGTTCGAACGGTTCCGATAAGAAGAGATCCTCCAAACGATCAGCATCTGCGAAGAAAACGCTCAAACGCAAACAAATCAGCCACGATCGCGTTTATTCCGCAGATTACGCTTGCAGTACATGTGGCATCAGTTTCGATCCGCCGACGCCCCAAATGTTCAGTTTCAACAGCCCGCGCGGAATGTGTACGGGATGCGATGGGCTGGGCGAAGTTTATACATTTGACCGGAACCTGCTGGTCCCCGATCAGGGAAAGTCATTCCAACAGGGGTGCTTCGAGCTGCTCGGTAAGTGGAAAGACATCGGCAGGTGGCGACGACACATTTATAAAGGCGTTGCCGAAACGGTGGAACGGATCAAGGGACTTGAACCCGGCACGATGCTGGAAACGGCTTGGGAAGAATTGCCCGAAGAGATACAGGACGTCTGGCTTTACGGTGCGGGCGAAACGCACATCACTTTCACCTGGCGAGGTGGCAGTTCGCCGATGAAATACGGAGGCACATTTGACGGGATCATTCCCGAGTTGGACGAGAAGTACCGTAATACGTCCAGCGCGCCCAAACTTCGCCAACTCGAACAGTACATGGACGAAGTCTTTTGTACGGAATGCAACGGAGATCGACTCAATGAGCAAGCTCGGCATTTTCGCTTAAAAACAACCAATGACAAGTTTGCCGATGCACCGAACAAGTCGCTTCCCGAGGTCTGTCAGCTTTCGATTGCTGATGCGTTTGAGTTCTATTCAGCGCTTGAGCTCGATGACACCCGTCAGTTTGTAGCGATCGAACCGCTCAAGGAAATACGCAACCGGCTGGGATTTTTGCTCAACGTTGGACTCGACTATCTCACGCTGGATCGAACTGCACCGACGCTTTCTGGAGGCGAAACCCAACGCATTCGCTTGGCGGGTCAGATTGGAGCGGGCCTTGTCGGAGTCCTGTACATTCTGGACGAGCCATCGATCGGTTTGCATCCGCGCGATAATAACCGTTTGATTAACACCCTCAAGCATCTTCGCGATCTTGGCAACACCGTGGTCGTGGTCGAGCACGACGAAGACACGATGCGGGCTGCCGATCATTTGATCGACTTTGGGCCGGGTCCCGGTGTTCATGGAGGCGAAGTGGTTGTTGAGGGCCCACCTGCAAAGATCATCGATTCGAAACGCAGTCAAACAGCATTGTATTTGAGCGGTGCCAAGTCGATTCCGATTCCCCAACAACGGCGACCTATCGATAACGGTAAAATTCTGAGTGTTGTTGGGGCCAGGCACAACAATCTCAAAAACGTCGACATTGAAATTCCTCTCGGCAAGTTCGTGTGTATCACAGGGGTCAGCGGTAGCGGAAAAAGCTCGTTTGTGAACGAGATTCTGGTGGAATCGCTGCGTGAACGGCTTAACGGTGGCATCGGTGATCCAGGTGATCATGATGAGATTATTGGCTTGGAATACTTGGACAAGTTGATTGCAATTGACCAATCGCCGATTGGTCGGACTCCCCGAAGTAACCCAGGAACCTATATCAAACTGTTTGACGAAATTCGCAAACTCTACGCTCAGCTCCCGGATGCCAAGAAACGAGGCTACGCCCCAGGCCGCTTCAGTTTCAATGTGAAGACCGGTCGCTGCCAGGCATGTGAGGGTAACGGCTCGAACAAGCTCGAGATGGACTTCCTGGCGGATGTGTGGGTGACGTGTCCGGTATGTCAGGGGCATCGGTTTAATCGTGAAACGCTGCAGGTCAAATATAAAGACAAGTCGATCTCCGATGTGCTGGAAATGTCCATTCAGGAAGCGATGGAGTTCTTTGAAAACATTCCAAAAATCCATCAAAAGCTAAACACGTTACATGCCGTCGGGCTCGATTATTTAGAAATCGGGCAACCCTCACCGACGCTTTCCGGGGGCGAGGCACAGCGAATCAAATTGGCCCGGGAGCTTGTAAAACGTAGCACCGGCAAGACGCTGTACTTGCTCGACGAACCGACCACCGGCTTGCATTTCGCCGATATTTCATTGTTGCTGAAAGTCCTGCACGATTTTGTGGAAGTGGGAAACACCGTGCTGGTTGTGGAACATAATCTCGAGGTCATCAAAACCGCTGACTGGGTGATTGACCTTGGTCCCGAGGGCGGCGTTGGCGGCGGCCGCATTGTTGCTGCCGGAACACCGGAAGATGTCGCCAGATCGAAAGAGTCCTATACCGGGGCGGCCATTGCCAAGGCGCTCGGAACGAAACCGCAGATTAAATCATCCGCCAAAACCAAACAGAGAAAAACGAATCCCACGTTAGCGACGCACATTAATGTCCGCGGTGCCAATCAACATAGCTTGAAGAGCGTCGACGTTGATATCGAGCGCGACAAAATGACGGTCTTTTGTGGACCCAGTGGCAGCGGCAAGAGTTCGATGGCGATGGATACGATTTACGCCGAAGGCCAACGGCGTTACGTCGAAAGCTTAAGCTCCTACGCTCGACAGTTCGTCAATCAGCTTGAAAAACCGCGAGTCGAGCAGATTGAAGGTCTATCGCCGGCGATTGCGATCGAACAAAAAAACCTGGGATCGTCGCCACGCAGTACGGTCGGGACGGTCACCGAAGTCTATGACTATTTGCGGATTCTGTTCTCGCGACTTGGCCTGCCCTATTGCCCTGCTTGCGACAAACCGGTCGGCACGCAAACGAGCGACGAAATCGTCGACAAGATCCTCAGATACGAGGACGGCACCAAGCTGATTATCACTGCCCCGATCACGCTCGACGCGCAGCAGAACTATGCTGAATTGTGGGAAGAGATTTTGGCGCGCGGGTTCATTCGTGTTCGGATTGACGGGCGAACTTACAATATCGAAGAAGTTCCAACGATCAATCGCCGCTCGATTCACGAAGTTGAGATCGTGATCGATCGGATTGTGGTCAAGGCCAAATCCCGTTCGCGAATTGCCGACAGCGTCGAAGCGGCCTTGTCCGTGGGGGCGGGGATCTTGCAGGTGATCATCCCTCGCGATGAAGTTCCAGAGAAGCATTGGGAAATCGTGCGCCATAGCCAGCATCTGGCTTGCGATGAGTGCGGTCGCAGTTTTGAGCGACTCACGCCGCACAATTTTTCGTTCAACAGCAAACTCGGCTGGTGCCCTGATTGTGAAGGAATTGGAACTCGGGTCGGCGCGAATCTGTCCGTGATCATGAAAGATCCTGAGCAGTCGCTACAGGAAGGCGCCATTAGTTTGTGGCCCGATCTAAGTTCGAAACAATCGTCCGCCATGCTAAAAGTCTTTTGTGATGCGACGGGGATTCCAATCGACAAGCCGTTTAATCAGCTCGATGCCCGGAAGCGACGACTTGTGTTTTACGGCACCGGTGATCGCTGGTTCGATGTCCAAAACAAAGACAAGTCCCGAACGCTATTCTCATTTCAATACAAAGGCGTCTATCCAACCATGGATGAAGCCTCGCGCCTGTCGGCCAACTTGCGGATGCGCATGCAGACGTTGATTGGTGACGTTGAATGTGGAAGTTGTGGAGGCAGTCGTTTGCGCGACGACGCTGCGTCCGTAC
>JAHEJI010000085.1 GCA_024638965.1 Planctomycetaceae bacterium | reverse complement strand
CCGGATGGCTGAATGATATTCGCGGTGTTGATCGAGATCATGATGGTGGCGGACTGATTACCGAGTTGCCGGTGGAATACTACGCTGCCGATCGCGGGCAAGTGATCCCAAAACCATCGACCGATGGCATGGTTACTGATGCGTTGGAAAAAGAACTATCTGATCTTGGCTTCATCCCGCTTTGCTCGATTTATGGCTCTCCCAACGTCGCATTCTATTCAGGCGTTTCGATTCAGAAACCCAAGGAATACGACAGTGAAATTGCCAATGTAAATGCGAAGATGTCTTCGATGATCCACAACATGTTATGCGTTTCCAGATTCGCTCATTATTTGAAGAAAATTGGGCGCGAGACGATTGGAAGATACAATGATCCGGCTGAGATAGAAAATGAACTTTTAACCTGGATTGGTGGCTACGTCACCAGTGACGTAAGTGCGAACGCCAAAGCCAAAGCCAAATACCCGCTTTTCAACGCCGATGTTCAGGTCAGATCCTTACCGCATAAGGCAGGTGTCTACGAGGCTCTATTTGATCTCCAACCCCATTATGAAATCGAAGGGCTGAACGCCGGAATCCGGCTCAAAACTGAACTATAGGAATCACCAGAAATGAAAACCGACATGACCATTCTTGATCTGATTCGAGACAACCAACTGGCTGCTGCCCTGGAAGCGGGCAAACAGACAGTGCGAGACAATCCTACCGACATCGAAGCGCGGAGTATTCTGTGTCAGCTGTTTTGCTTTTCCGGTGATTGGGAACGCGCCGACAACCAACTGGCAACCATTGCCGAACAAGACTCCGAAATGCAACTTGGAGTTGGACTGATTCGGCAGTTGATGCGTGCCGAAGTTGCTCGAGAACAATTTTTCACGGACGGACGAACGCCGGAGTTGGTTGCCGAACCCAGTGAGGCGATGCAGGCGTTGTTACGGGCCCTGATCGCCGTACGCGATCAGTCGTTTGACGAAGTTTCTCAACATGTGGAAGCGATCAAAGACAATCTACCCGTCGTTTCCGGTGAAGCAAACGGCGTTGAGTTCGATTTTGCCCGCGACCTCGACGATTTCATGTCCGGTTTCTTTGAAGTGCTAACCACGAACGGCAAGTACTTTTTGATTCCGTTCGAGAATGTGACATCGATCACCTTCCGTGAATCCGAACGGCTCCAAGACCAGATCTGGCGCAGTGCCAATATCGAAGTTGAAGGCGGCTTGGACGGCGAAGTTTACATTCCGACCCGTTATTCTCGACACCTCCGTCCAGTCGACGATTTGAGTGATGCGCTCATTATGGGCGGAGAAACGGAATGGATTCCCCTTTTTGAAGACGGTCCAGTTGTTGGGCAGGGGCAAAAGATGTTTGTGTTCGGAGACAACGCCTACACGATCATGGAACTCAACAAAATCGAATTCAACAATGCCGAGCAGGAGTCATAGTCGATGGCTGGAGTTCGAAATGAAGACAGGCTGTTACCTTCGGTCTATGATCGCTTGATTGACCACCAACCCAATTTGCAGACGGAGTCCCCAAAATCGCAAAGCCAGGTAATCTATGAACTCAAACAAAGTTTGCGTCGAGATCTGGAAAACCTTTTGAACACGCGTTGGACGTGTACAAAATGGCCGCCAGATTACGAAGAACTTGAATTGTCGCTTATTAATTACGGGATTCCAGATTTTACTGGCGTCAACATGGGTGGGCCGGAAAACCAGAATCGGTTGATCCAAATTGTCAGGAAAGCCATCGAGAAATTTGAACCTCGACTGATCAAATTCACGATCGAGCTTTCAAGAAAAGTCGACAATATCGATCGTACTTTAAGTTTCAGGGTGGATGGCCTGTTGCACTCCGAACCATTTCCCGAACAAGTGGTGTTTGACACATCACTTGACGTTCATTCCTCTGAATTCGAAGTGAAGTCTTCATGAGTGACGAATTGCTGGAATTCTACAATTCCGAACTAAACTATTTTCGCCGGCTTTCGGAGGAGTTCGCCCGGCAGCATCCCAAGATCGCGGGTCGATTAAAATTCGAAAAGCAGGGCGAAGATCCCCACATCTCTCGCCTCATTGAAGCATTCGCTTTTCTCAATGCTCGCCTGCGCCTGAAAATGGAAGACGAATTTCCAGAGCTCTGCCAGGCATTTCTGAACATCCTCTATCCAGAATACCTGAACCCGATACCCTCTTGTGGCGTCGTCAGTTTGTCCTTGCCTGCGTCACAGTTCGGACTGAAAAACGGTTACAACGTCAAAGTCCGTACCGAATTAACAACCGCGCCGATCGATGGCGAGCCTTGTCGATTTCGAACGTGTTTTCCTGTCAAGTTATGGCCCATCGCAATGGCTGCGGCGGGAGTCCAAACTCCGCCTTTCACGGGCCCCCCCACGACGCTCGGAGATCGCGCAAAAGGCGTGGTCAGGCTTCAATTGAAATGTTTTTCGCCCGACGTACCGTTCGATCAGCTCTCCTTGGAAAAACTCAGGTTTTACCTCAATGGCGAATCGCGGTACGTTTTTGACCTTTACGAGTTGTTGTTGAATAACACCCATGGGATTGCCGTCGCGACCTCCGACACAGACACCGACCCTGTGATTCTCCCTGCGGATGTGATTTCGCCCGTCGGCTTCAATTCGGACGAAGCGTTGTTGGACTATTCCGCCCGAGCGCGATTGGGTTTTCATTTACTGACCGAGTTTTGCGCATTTCCGCAGAAGTTTCTGTTCTTTGACCTCGCACTGGATAAAGCCACCCTCGCCAAGGCGGGAAAATTCCAATCGCTCAACGTCTACATTTACCTGAACGAAATGCCGCGAAATCTTGAAAACAATATACCGGCATCCGCCTTTTGCCTGGGAGCAACACCAATTGTCAACTTGTTCCAGCAGCGGGCAGAACCCATCATGCTGAAACCCACCGAAGGCGAATACCGGGTCGTTCCCGACGCGCGACGCGCATTGGCGAACGAAGTTTACTCGATCGACAAAGTCATTGCGAATACCAATGGCAATGACATCGAAGTTTTTCCGTTCTATTCGGCGAATCATCCGACGACTGATTCCGCAGCCAATTTGTTCTGGTTTTCGAATCGTCGCAAAGTTGAAGTCGCCCCCTTTGGCCGAGAACACAACCAAGATTTGGGAACGGATGTCTACCTCAGCTTGACCGGACTTGACGGACGCGACGCCCAAACTTCGACTCGAACCATTGACGTCTACACAACCTGCTTGAATCGCAACTACCCCAATGAACTGCCCAGAGGTACAAAGTTCTCCCTTTCGGGAGGCGATGCCATGGTCCAGACGCAACTGCTTCATCACCCGACAGAAACTCGGCGGCCGCAGTTGACCGATCAATCGCATTGGCGATTGATCTCCCATCTTGCCCTGAATCATCTTTCCTTAACCGATGACGATTATGGAGCCACGAGTCTGCGTGAGATGTTACGTCTTTACAATTTCACCAACAATCGGGCAATCGACATGATGATCGACGGATTGTTAAGTTCGAAAACAAGGCGAATGGTGGGGCGCGTTGGAGGGTCTGTCTCAGCCGGCTTCTGTAAAGGCACAGAGATCCAACTTGTCATTGACGAAACAAAGTTTTCAGGTGGAGGCGAGTATTTGTTTAGTTGCGTGTTGGAACGCTTTCTCGCGATGTACACCTCCATCAACTCGTTTACAAAAACCATTGTCGAAACCAGGCAGGGCAAACGTTTCGACAAATGGCCCCTACGCACGGGCGATACTGAATTAATTTGATCCAAGGTTGTCGATGATTCCGGAACCCGTACAAAAATTGATGGCACAAGAACCCTATCAGTTCGATTTTGCGCAACTGATTCGGCTTTTATATCTTTATCAAAATGGAGAGGTCGAACTCCACGACAAGCTCGTCGGATATGAAAACGCTCCGGAAGACGAAATCGCCAGATTCAAGTCGTCGACCGGTTTGCGCCATTCCTCCAGCGACATTTGCAAGATTGAAGACATTGGCGACGGTCGTTACTCGGTCACTGTTTCGTTCATCGGTTTAGTCGGTGCTTCCGGTGTCATGCCGCATCATTATTCGCAAATGGTTCTGGACCGGATTAAGGCCAACGACTTGGCCATGAGAAATTTTTTCGACCTGTTTCATCATCGGATAATCTCCAATTTTTTCCGAGCGAGTGTGAAATATCGATTGCCGTTTCAGCACGAGCTATTTTCGAGATTCAAACCGACGCAAAAAGGATCGGTCGCAAAAAGAACGATTGAAAAAGACGCAATTACCCGGTCTATTTCCTGTACGGTTGGACTCGGCGAAATATCGTTGCAGAACCGAATGGGAATAGATGATCGAAACCTGCTGTTCTATTCGGGTAATTTTTCAAATAGTCGCCCGACGCTGAGTGGATTGACGAGAATGTTGCAAGAGTTCACCCAAATGAATGTCGACATCAGGCAATTTCAATTTGAATGGCTGTACCTCGAATCGGGTGACCAAACAAACCTTTCAAATCCACGTAAACGCCTGGGGCAGAATGTCGTGATCGGAAGTCGAGTTGGCTCGATTCAAAATCGCTTCCGGATACGTTTGGGGCCTTTGCACTGGCAACAGTTTTTGGAGTTGTTGCCCAGTCGCAAGCGGCTCCACGAATTCACTCAATTCACTCGTGCTTATATCGGACTCGGACTCGATTTCGATTTCCAGCTTGTCCTTAAGGGTTCGGAGGTCCCATGCATGCAACTGGGAAATGAGGAGTGCGGTCTGTTGGGATGGAACACATGGATGGTCAGTTCAACCATTGATCGCGATATTGAAGACGCAGTGTTTGATGTCGAATCAATTGACGCGGAATTTAGTTCAGCTTGATCACTCGACTCGACGCGTCGCCAGTTTTGAGGCAAAGCTTAAAAACACAAATTCGTAAACACAAGAATCCAGTCAGTAAATGGGAGACAGGGTGACCAATGGCTCACGTAAATCTAAAACAGCTCATCGGCAAGCTGAACGACACGACACGCCGTACACTTGAAGCCGCCTCAGGACTTTGCCTTTCTCGATCCCACTACAATGTTGAAATCGAACATTGGTTGCTCAAAATACTCGAACAGGGCGGCAATGATCTTGATCTTATTATTCGTCAATTTGACGTCGATCCGATGCGTCTTCAATCGGATTTGAATCGCGCGCTTGACGGCTTCAAAACAGGAAACTCCAGAGCCCCTGCGCTAAGTCCGGACCTCGTAAAACTGGCCAAAGAGGCCTGGGTCACCGGGTCGATTGACTTGGGGGGAGGAGTTGTTCGCTCAGGCCATTTGATCTGCGCCTTATTGGGTGACGACATGCTCGCAACGCTGGCCAAGAGCGCGTCTGGCGAATTCCAAAAAATATCCCATGAATCGTTGGTTAGCAATTTCTATAAAATCCTGAACGATTCGCCAGAAGCGGCGGACGTTCCCGCAGCCATCGCGGGGGCACCAGCGCCAGCCGCCGGAGCACCTTCAAAACCAGGAGCCGCCGGTGCGACTCCCTCGTTGGACCTGTATACGATCGACCTCACCGCTCGTGCGAAAGATGGCAAGATTGACCCTGTCTTGGGTCGGGACCACGAGATCCGCCAGATTACAGATATTTTGACTCGACGACGACAGAACAACCCAATCTTAACCGGTGAAGCTGGAGTCGGCAAAACAGCCGTCGTCGAGGGATTTGCGATCAAGCTGGTCGAGGGCCTGGTTCCCCCGGCGCTGAAAAACGTCTCGCTCAAGACTTTGGATCTGGGTTTGTTACAAGCGGGTGCCGGGATCAAGGGTGAATTTGAAAATCGCCTGAAGTCGGTGATTCAAGAGGTCAAGTCATCGCCAACGCCGATCATTCTGTTCATCGACGAGGCACACACGATGATTGGAGCCGGCGGCCAGGCGGGGCAGGCTGACGCCGCGAATCTTTTGAAACCCGCGTTGGCAAGAGGCGAGTTGAGAACCATCGCAGCGACAACTTGGTCGGAATACAAACAATATTTTGAAAAAGATCCGGCACTGACCCGGAGATTCCAGGTTATTCCAGTTAACGAACCGGAAGAAGAAGTTGCTGTCGTAATGATGAGAGGCGTCACGGAAGTTCTTTCCTCGCATCACCAGGTTCGTGTCCTGAACGAAGCGATTGTGGATTCCGTACGACTTTCCAGTCGGTACATTTCGGGACGTCAGTTACCGGACAAATCCGTCAGCCTGCTCGACACGACTTGCGCACGAATCGGGCTCAGCCAGGCTGGCACTCCTGCTCCGGTTGAAGATTGCACGCGACAAATTGAACAGCTGAAAGTCGCGATTCGGATTCTCGATGAAGAAACTCAAACCGGAAAAGACCATACCGAAGAGCTGAAGCAGTTGAATGCCGATCTGGTTTCTGCGGAGGATGAGCTGATCTCGTTAACAGAGCGATGGGATAAAGAAAAGGAACTCGTTACTCAAATCAATCAGCTTCATTCCGGTGTCCACGAAAGCCTGGAAAGCGCAAAGGATAAATCAGAGCAGACCAAAAAACTGCAGACTTCGATCGAACTCTTGAAAAAAGATGCTGAAGAAGGTAGCAGCGAAGAAATCCAAAAATTGGAAAAACAGCTAGCTGAGGTTGAAGAAGAAATCAACTCAGAAAAAGAAACGTCTTCAGCTTCGATGTCTGAGCAGGTAACTGAACTCAACCAACTGAAAGATGAACTTCAAGAGCTCCAGGGTGACAATCCGTTGGTGCATTGTGAAGTCAACTCTCAAGCGATTGCTGAAACGGTTTCATCCTGGACTGGCATTCCACTTGGCCGCATGGTCGCTGATGAGCTTAAAACGATTTTGAATCTGGAAAGCGTCATGGGTGAGTCCATCATCGGACAGGATCATGCATTGTCGTTAATTGCCAAGACAATTCGAACGTCCCGTGCGAATTTGAGTGACCCGGGGAAACCGATCGGTGTATTTCTCCTGGTGGGAACCAGTGGCGTGGGAAAGACGGAAGCAGCAATTACGCTGGCCGAATCGATTTATGGTGGCGAAGCGAATATGACCGTTCTCAACATGTCTGAATTTAAAGGCGAAGAAAAAGCCTCAACGCTGTATGGTGCCTCACCCGGCCTTGTGGGTTACGGTAAGGGGGGCGTTTTGACAGAGTCCGTTCGTCGAAAACCGTTCAGCATTGTCTTGCTCGACGAAATGGAAAAAGCCCACCGATCGTTCCAGGACATCTTTTATCAGGTCTTTGATAAAGGCAACATGAAGGACGGTGAGGGTCGTGATATCGACTTCAAGAACAACGTCATCATGATGACGTCCAATGCAGGGTCCGATCTCATCAAAAATCTTTGCTCAGATCCTGAAATGGTCCCTTCACCTGACGCATTTGTCGAGGCGATCTTTCCTAAACTAATGGAATCATTTGCTCCAGCATTTCTGGGGCGGACAAAAATCGTCCCGTTCTACCCACTCAACGACGAGGTGATGACAAAAATCATCAAGTTAAAGCTGAAAAAGGTAGGTAAGCGAATCAGGGCAAACTACCGCGCCAGTTTCGATTACGACCCGGAAGTCGTGACCGCGATCAAAGCCCGGTGCACCGAGGTTGATACCGGTGCCCGGAATATTGACCATATCTTGACCCGAACGGTGTTGCCCGAGCTTTCGGCCGAATTCCTGAGCAGTCTTTCGGAAAGAAAGGCGATTTCCGCCGTAAAAATAGGGATTTCTGACGAGGGAACGTTTACGTACGAAATTTCCTAGATTTTACGAAACTATTCGGCCGCACTCACGAGAATGTAATTGTAAGCAGCAAAGAAAGAACTGCTTTTTACAGTCTACAACAAACGATGAGTTTTTCACTTTTTACAAAGGGTTTAGAAATGGGTGTTTTTGCAAAGCTAGACGGTTACGAAGGTCAATGTCCTGTTGAAGGATTCGCAGATTGCATCGAATTGCTTTCGACAGATTTTGGTATTCATAAACCAGGTGCGGCTGGTGCACGAGCTGGTGGTGGTGGTGCGGCGATTGCTGACGACATCTCCATGGTGATCGACTACGAAAAATCAATGCCAGCGATTCAAAAAGGATTGCTTAACGGTAAGGCGATCAAAAAAGTCGAATTGTTCTATACAACGACAATTAATGACAAACCAAATGAGATTTACTTGACTTACACGTTCGAAGATTGCCATTTCACTGGCCTTTCGATCAGTGCTGCGGGTGGCGGATCTGCAGATCCTCCTACAGTTAGCCTTTCGGTTAGCTACACGACGATCGAATGCAACTACGTCCACTTCGACGAAAAAGGCAAGAAGAAGAACGTTCCTGCTTCGAAGTTCAACGTCCGAACAGGCAAAGACGCGTAAGCCTTCTGAATGTCTCATAGACTTCAGGGCCACTAACCCTGAAGTCTGTTTTTTTCCAATGCAATGTATTGTTCAGGATTCCCAACATGGCTTTTGACCAAAAAACTCGCTCACTGAGAATTAAAGGCCTGGGAGGAGACGACGAGTTTGTTTTGACTTCGTTTTCAGGGACGGAAGCCGTCTCAAGGCTGTTTCTGTTTCAAATCGAATTCATGTCAACCAATCTGAATCTGACAGCCAAGGATGTCATCGGCAAAGCGGTAACCATTGAAGTCGCTGAAAAGAACGTTGGCGACCGTGATGACGCCGATGTTAGATATTTTCACGGTTATATCAATCGATTCAGTTCTGGTTCCATTTCGCCTTTCAAAGGGGGTGAAGACGAACCTTCACGGCTTTATACGGCTGAAGTCGTTCCGGCGATGTGGTTTCTGACGCAAACTGCACGATCTCATATTTTCTTTCCCGAGAAAGAAGAAAAATCTATCTACGAAGTCGTTGAAGATGTATTGAATCGCTCCATTCATGCTGACATGAGTTGGGACGGCAGCCAAGCCAACGAACTCAAAAGCCGGATGGTCAAACACTGTGTTCAATATCGTGAAACAGACTTTAATTTTGTTTCGCGAATGTTGGAACAATTTGGAGCCTATTTTTACTTTGAACATGCGGACGGCAGTCACAAACTAATCATCAGTACACAGCCCACAACCTCGACTTGCCGTGAGTCGGACGCCGAATTCCGACCTAACGAAGGCCGGATGATCCGCTCGTGGTTGCACTCGTTCGAATTTGTATCGGGTGAGTACGAACATGCAGATTACAATTTTGAAACACCTTTGGATGACTTGAAATCCAACTCTCCAAAGATAGGCGAGTTAGTGCCCGACACCGCGGGCTACCAAATTTATGACTATCCAGGTGAATTTGCAGATAAAGGTGTCGGTGATACTGAAGCCAGGATCCGGCAGGAAGAAGAAGAAACCTCTTATAGTGTCGTGCAGAGCTCCAGCGGATATCGCAGCTTCAGTACTGGTCACAAGTTCAAGTTGACGTTCCACCCCGAGGAGGAGTCTCAAAAAGAGCTGGGCGAGTATATGCTGACATCCATTCAGCATTTTGCGAGCGAGCCCTATTTGTCTGGCGAACAAGGAGCCGAGTACTCCAACAGTTTTTCTTGTATCCCTGCAGCCGTTCGATATCGGCCGCCCCGAGTGACACCCAAACCGGTCATCTCGGGTGTGCAAACGGCGGTTGTTACCGGCCCGGCCGGCGAAGAGATTTATACGGACGAGTATGGCCGAATCAAGGTCTGCTTCCATTGGGATCGTGAAACCAAGGGAATCAAAGACAGCGAGGGTGAAAATTGCTCATGTTGGGTGCGAGTTGCCCAGGCAATGGCGGGTCGCAGATATGGTTTCATGGCGCTTCCCCGTATCAATCAGGAAGTCGTCATCGAATATGAGGAGGGTGATCCCGATCGCCCATTATGTGTCGGAAGTGTCTACAACGACGATCAGCCACATCATTACGACCCCACAGAACACAAAACACGTACGTACTTTAAGACAAATTCCTCGCCAGGCGGGGAAGGATTCAACGAACTCTTTTTTGAGGACAAAGCAGACCAGGAGATGATCTTTCTGCATGCCGAAAAAGACCTCGATACGCGTGTCAAGGAATGCTCACGGGAACACATCGGTGGTAACATGCACCTGATCGTCGGCAAAGATGAAGCCGACGGGGGTGAAGTCGAAGTCGACATCGAAAAATCATTGAAGCGAAAGGTGGGTGAATCCCAGCATGTGTCCATTGGCGGAGACTGGAACACCAAAGCCAACAATTGTTCGCACGAAGCCGAAATGGACATCGACGCCAAAGCAGGCATGAAATATGCGATGGAAGGTGGCATGGACGTACACATCAAAGCAGGATTGAACCTGGTTCTTGAAGCGGGCTTGAACATATCACTTGTAGTCGGCGGAAATTCCGTGGTCATCGACCCGTCGGGCGTTTCGATTACGGCCGGTGCGATGGTCAATATCAGTGGAGGCCTGGTCAACATTAATTCGGGACCGGGCTCGTCTCCGGCAAGTGGCCCGGGATGCAGTCCTGATCCGCCAGCAGCAGCCCAGCCGGACGAAGCTCACCGAGAACAAAGCGGACAAAGCTCCAACTAAAGTAACGCCACACAATTCACTCACGTTAAAATATAGTGGCCGTTTTTGCGGCCACGATTGAAAACAGATCATACGATGTTCGAGCCCCACGATTTTGCAACTTGATATCCGCTGGTAGGACTCGCCATCACAAAAGCTCGTGGCGAGCCCGACAATACACGTTTTTACTTTGATCGAATCAGCCGTTCGATCAACCCAAGCAACATCTCCAACAAAGGACCTGAATTCCATGCCTCCCGCAGCTAGACTCGGCGACATGCACACCTGCCCAATGGCAACTCCGGGAACTCCGCCGGTTCCTCATGTTGGTGGTCCAATTTCCATGGGTTGCCCCACCGTATTGATCGGGGGTTCGCCCGCAGCGCGCGTGGGGGATATGTGCGTTTGCGTCGGCCCTCCCGACACCATCGCAATGGGCTCTATCTCGGTCATGATTGGTGGTCAATTAGCTGCGAGACTCGGCGATATGACAAGCCACGGTGGAGTGATTTCGGTGGGGCTTCCTACAGTTCTTATTGGATAACGCGGCGTGAGTACGGGTACTGAGTAACGATTGAGTACGAGTACGGAAGGTGCTTGCTAGTACTTTGGTTGCCCGATATTTTCTCATGGCGAGGGGAGAAACTTCACATCCGATTCGTCATTGGTTTTCCAAATCGACGGGTTGGGTTCTCCCCGAGCGGCGGCAACAACATCGATTTGCGATTTGTTGTTTAGGTCCTTAAAGAACCGGACGAATCGAACTTCGGAAGAATAACCTTCCACCAAATCAAGCAACTCTCGCTGCTCGACCTGCTGCAAGTCACCTTCCGGTGAGGCGGGATCTTGCTGCAATTCAGTCCACTTGGTATTCCAAAGTGTCAATTGTCCCGTGTCGGCTCCAGTGATGACGCGATTGCCGTCCTCGGAAATATCACCTGCAACGATTTTTCTTTGATCGTTTGAAAACCCGATCTCCAACCAGTTCCAGGCTTCACCAATGTCATCTTGGCGATAGATCCGTGCGGTTTGCGCGTCATTGAATATCGCCAACAGTGCAGAACTGTCCTCGGAATAGGCCAAATCTCTAACGGCAGTTGTTCCCGATTTCGGATGCTCGTTGGAGAGTACTGCTCCATCCTGATTGACATTCAAAACGCGAATTTCGCCGCCATCAAATCCAATACTGAACTGATTGGAGTCCTTTGACCAAGCGACGGCACTCGGGCTCCCGTCGATTTTGGCATCAACTTCAAAAAGTGTTTTACCCGTCAATGGATCGACAGAAAGAATTCGACCGGACCCTCGTGTTGTGACCAGCAACTTCGTTTCATCGGGTGACAGTTGGCATAAATCATAATTCCCAGCGAGCACACCGTCCGGCCTGACCCGCCACCCCGAACCTTGATTTGGGACAAGCTTCCAATACCGAATTGAACCTCCTTCCAACGTAATCGCTCGATCGCCCGACACCGCGGCGTATTCGACGGTTGGTTTTGAAAGAACCCGCAAAGCACCGATTGAAAGGTCCTCGTTCAGCGTGACAGTATTATAGTCTCGTTGGGCCTGGTTGACTTGGTTCGGCCGCAATGATTGCAACGTGATTGAGCCGTCAGCACTTTCGTAGATGCTGCCAAGACTTGCGAACCGGTTACGATCAAAGTTTTGGCTCACGACTGTCGAAACGTTGATGGTGTCGAGTTTTTTAGCATCGAGATTCCAGCGCTGCACCAGCTTTTCCCCACGCTTGTTCAAAATCAAAATGTCGGAGCCAAGATCGCTGAAGCTGGCGAATTTGGCGCCATTGAAACTTTGAATTGTTTCAAAAGCACTCCAACGGGGGTCATTAGACTCAGGATCAATTTCTCCCGGTTTTAGTTTCAATAAGTCGATACTATCAGCCGAACGCACGAGAATATAACATTGTCCGTTGATTATTTTTGCGCCCAACGTATTCGGTTCGAATGCTCTCCGGTGCGTATCGAACGCTCCCTGAATGATGTTCAGCTTATAACGACCGACAAGCTGCACGGATCGATCCTGTTTCTGATAGACATAAATTCGACCGGTTCGCCTTGTGTTGTCTTGCGTTTTGTCTTTAGCGGAGGCCACTTCGGGCCAGCTGACAGCGAATTCGTTTCCGCCGTCACAGAAAACAATGTTGTTGATCGGGCTGTCTGGCCAAAGCACATCGCGGGCAGCACCGATCTTGTTAAAGATTGGCTGATCATCGCCTGGCTCTGTCGACCAAACCACAAATCCGACTTTTCCTGCGACGACATAACGTCCGTCGGGTGACAAAGCGACGGTCGGCAAATTATTTTTCCGCGTGTTTTTGCTAAACAGGTTTCCGAATTGCAGCCGTTTGATCAGCGATTGATTCTCCAAATTCCAGACTTGGAACTCCTTAATGTCAGTTTCGCCAGATTTTTTGTCCATCAATGTCGTTGCAGTCAGTGCGATCTTACCGTCATCCGAAACCTGGAACTTGGTAATTCTGATTGGCCGAGGGCTGTCAACCTGTGAAAGCCGGCGAAGAACCCTTTGGATCGCACCTGTTTTTCGATCGTACTGTAGAAAATTGTCTCGTCCCGATTGTGCGAAAAGGAAATCCCGGGTCAATACATGATTACGCCAGGCTGACACTTCCCACTCAACGTTTTCTCCATTGATCTTAACGAAGGCGTGACCGTTGTCTTTGGCCACAGCAACACGATTGGTTCCCAGTTTTCGAAAAATACTCCGTGGAGAATTATCGTATTTTTCGTCGCCGGCAGCCAAAACCTCACGAACTTCTTCGTACTTGGCCAAGTCGGTCTTCATGATCTCCGGATTCGTTCCCAAAGCAATTGAGATTACCGTCGACTCGGCAGGAGTATTTCCAGGGATGAAGGTGCAGAAATCAATCTCTTTTGCATGGCCTTTGGATGACCGGATTTTTATTGCGCTTTGAGCGGATAATTCCCACAGCGTAAATTCCTTGTCATCACCTGCAGTCAGCAACGTTGTTTCAGAACGCTTGAGAGATCGCACCCTGCCGTTCAGGCGTTCAACGGGCAGGATATCACCCGCCGCCATAGAAACATCCCAGAGAAACAACTCCGGAGTTTCGGCTCCATGGCAACCGACAATTTTTGTTCCCTCGTCGTCTGCGAAGGTTGCGGCGTCAATTTGGGAAAAGGAAGTTCCACCAATCCAGACAAAGCCTTCACCTTGTTGACGTTCGTAAACGTGCGCATCCCCTCCTGGATATGGATGGGTCACCAAGATCCTTTTTCCCTCAACTGAAAACTCAGCTTTGGTGAATTTGGGTTGAGTTCCACGACGTGGGTCATCTTCCCCGATCGCGAGACGAATGTTCGGTCGGCGAATCCACTGATCGCCAGACAGCTCGTAAACCATCAACTTATTTTCAAACTTAGCACTTCGTCTCGCGGCGTTGGGCTCGCCAACGCAAAGCAACTGTTGGCCATTGGAACTGAATCGCAAATCGGAAATTTTTTCGCTGGGCGCTTCATTCAATTCGATTTTTTTACCACCCTCCGTAAAGATTTCGATCCTACCAAAATCATTGGTGCCGGGAATACCAATCGCCAAAGTACGACCGTCAGGAGACAATGCCGCCACCTTTGCACCTGTGACTTTTTCAGTCCAAACGTTGTTGTTGTAGTCATTGGTTTCATGGACCGAGACTGAATCGTTTTTAACGAGTACAATTCGTTTTCCATCCTGAGAGGCGGCGGCACTTAACACCTCGGACGTTTCGCTCAAGAACTCGATCGCTTCGGGTTGTGTACGAATGTTCAGGCTTGCCCATTCCAGGGATGACTTCAGGTCCTCGTTGCTTTCGGCAAGAAGTTTTCTCGCGGCTTTGAAGTCACCGTCGTCAAGTTCGAATTGGATATTCAGGACATTAACTCGTTCTGCAGCTTGGTCGGCTTCAGCTTGGGCTGTTTTTGCTTTGTCTTGGGCAATTTTCGCGGCGTAATTTGCTTTCGTCGCTTCATCTTGGGCTATTTTCGCCGCGTCTTTGGCTGTTTTTGCGTCGTCGTTGGCTTTTTTTGCATCGTCGTTGGCCTTTTTCGCCTCATCTTGGGCTATTTGCGCCGAATCTTTGGCTTTTTTTGCGTCGTCGTTTGCTTTTTCCGCATCATCTTGGGCCTTTTTCGCATTGTCTCGGGCAATTCTCGCGTCGTCTTGGGCTGTTTTCACTACTTCTTGGGCTGTTTCCAATTCTTTATTGGCAGTTATCAATCTTTCCTCGGCTGCCTCGACTTCCTTCCCCTTTTCAAGGGCAACTGCCGCCATCCGTGTTCCCCACATAATCAGACCAATGGAGCCAATTCCGCCTAGGATCAGCAAGATCGACAAAACTCCTATCAAGCGTTTACGCCGATCGCGTTTTGTCTTTCCGTCAACCAATTTTTTGCGAAGCGTTTTTTCTTCGCTGGTTTCAGGATCCTCGAGCATGCCGATACCGAGATCAAAGTTTTGATCGTTGAGTGCCAGCTCGGCGCAGCTGAGTCGTGCGTCCAGTAACCCTGTTTTTGACTGGACGTTGCCTTCCCATTTTTCGATCGACTCTTCGAATCCGAATCGGGACTTACCATACGCGTCGTAGTCCTTGTTCGCCTTGGCTTCCTCCAGCAATTCTTCAGCGCGATCGCGCATCTCGATACTGATGCGTTGCGATTCGTATTCCTGGAGCGCGTCGTGAAACTGACTGACCGTATCGAATGACTTGCCTTCTTCGAGTCGCAGAGCCACCCTGGCGATTTGCATCAACTCGTTATCCATCCACTTGTCGTGCTTGCGAATCTGGTTCTCGGTTGCGCGACGCATCACATCGTAGGCATCTTCGCCCTTCAAGCCGAAGTGAGGCGGATTACCCGTGACGATTTCAAACAGCATCGCACCTAACAGATAGATGTCAGACTGCTTGCCCATCTCGCGACTGGCGGGCGAATCCTCTTTATGTTCTAGAAAAATATCGCACCAATATTGGGCCATTTCGGGCGAGACATAGGCCGGAGATCCTCCCGGTCGGTAGGTTTCTCGCCTGTCCAGATCGACGGCTCCCCCCCAGTCAACGACCAGAACTTCACCGAATTCGCCCAGCATTACGTTTTCCGGCTTCAAGTCGCAGTGAATGATGTTCTTGTCATGAGAAAATTCAATCGCGTCGGCAACTCGTCGAAGGATGTCGAGGTTTTCAGCCAAACATTTAGCTCGGATCTCTTTTGCAACCGAGGCCGTTATTTCTTTATTGCTTACTGATTCCTGGTCCCGCTTAAGTTTTGACTGCCAACTGTCGCCCTTAATCTCCTTCATGACGTAGAATGGGCGGTTGCCGGTCGCGTTCTTGCCTTTAATCAAACCGATGTCATGAACGGGGACGATATTAGGATGTTCCAGTTTGCCGGTGAATTGTGCTTCCCGCAAAAACTCGTTTCTGTCTTTGATGCGTTGTGATTTAATGCGGGCCTTTGTGGCTTCCGTTTCTTTATCGCTTGGCCGTTTTCGCGGCTTCAGCATCTTCAACGCAACCGTTCGTTCCAGTGGAACTTGTTCCGCGCGGTAGACAACGCCAAAAGACCCCGATCCAAGCTTCTCTTCCAATCGATAGTCTTGAGCCTCTCCAGGCCGGTGGTCCGTTGTGGCGATCGATCGTGGCGGGATCGCAGAAGACAGATCGACTGACTCGAAGGCTGATTCGGTTGGCTTTAACGTCGCCGAATAATCTGCCAGATTGGGAGATCTGCCAGCGCTATCGATGGTATTGGTGCTCTCCACTCCCAGCAGCTCTTCGATGGATTGAGTGGGATGTTGAGCCGTACCGGCAATTGCCGTTTTCGCCGTGTCCCCCGAGGAGCCAGTTTCAGCCTCGTCGGGTCCCATTTGGTCAATATCGACGGTGGTTGCTTTTACGTCGGCTTCGATATCTTTCTGACAGTGTGGACAGTGCGTCATTTCGGCGACAACTTCAATGTCCAAACCACAATGTTTGCAAGAAATCGTAGGCATCGAATCATTCTCCAACTAAACATGAGCCTTTGGTCAGCGGGCGTTCAACACGGTGAGAATGTCGCACTTTCGCCGATCAAAAGTAATCTTATTTTTTCGTCTCAACTAATTGTGTCAAAGTTTCAAACGTAGGGTTAATCTGGAATTCAGGAATTGCTGGCAAAGAACGCGAAATCAACTTACTTTTCGGCCAAGTTGTCGGAACATTCTTCGCTTGAGCCGATCCAACCGGCTGAATCCAAGTTTGGACTCTTGGGCACAGGCATCGGCAATTTCCTGAGACCTGTTTACTTTGGTGTTTGTGTTTTTCTTGGCTGCGATTGACGCTAACAGCAAGCTGCCCGTCGTCAATCCGAGTGACGCACGGATCGATGGCTCAGGATTTTCGGTCAGCCGGTCATTCAAACGGGTTTCGTTGAGCAACGTTAACGGCACAACTTCTGTTGGCGATTCGATTTGTTGATCGATCTCAGGTTCATTAACATCTGGTTCGTCACTCGAATCCTGATTTTCCGGAACCGTTTGATCATCATCGCCCGTCGTATCCGGGGGATTTGCATCATCAAAATCAGATTCAGGACCAAGATCCTTTTGCGGGATTTGACCTGTCTTCAAGTGATAGAACAGCAGGGTTTCTTTGCTACCTGTTTGTTGATAGACCTTGTACCAATAACCCGCTTCCGCATCTGGATCGGATTCAATCTTCCGAATAATCTCTTCAATTTGGTTTTGTTCGATATCTTCGAGTTCCGTTGGCTCAGCATCAGGATCAGCTTTCAGGACTTTGGAAGGATCTTTGAGTTTGAGTTCGTCACCGACTTCCTCAAGTTCGTCGGGCTTTACCTTAACCAGCACATATTCCAGTGTTCCGGATTCCTGTTGTTGTATTGGAGCAGGCGGGTCGAATTGGGTGATGATTGGTAACGGTGCCGTTTCCAGGACCACAACATCTGGTTCCTGAAAAACGATCGGATTGAATTGGATCGGAGGTATTATTGTTGGAGGAATGACAGGGATTTCATCAAACTGGGCTTCTACCGTTTCGACGACTTCATTGAGCGAATTGCCTACGTCGCCAGGTGTATTTAGATCGCCAGCGAACAGGTTGATATTTTGATCGTTTCTAATGACCACGGTCGTAAAAATAAATCGGTCATTCCGATGCGCGATAATGGCCTCTCTTGAGAAGGCGTCTACCTTTTGGAAAATGCCGTTGATTACACCTTCCACCCCTAGTTGGACGACTCCGCCGTTAGCATCGAAGACTCTAATATCAAAGACGTTTTCAGGATCTGCAAACACGTAAAGTGGAGCAAATCTATCCAACTCAGTAATGTTTTCAGAATGTTCCGCCATCAAATTGAAAAACGGAATGAATAAGTTTGGGTTTTCTACGGTGCCAGTAATTTCGCTCAGATTGATGGAGTTCATGTCGACTCCAAGTGCATCCCAAACGACGCCAATTCGGTAACCCACCTCTCCCAAGTTCCCATAAATAACTTCGACGCTCTGTTCAGCCGTACCATCAGCATTTAGCGTCAGAATTCCATTCGTCCCATTACCAGCGTCCACTGAATTCGATGGATCAACGACATCTCCCCTGATCTGAGAATCATTAACGACGCCGTCATTATGATCATCATGGACTTGAATGCTGGCGGTATTTGCAATGTTGATATTGGCGGCAGTCGCTCCACTTTTCGAAACGTAAACGGTCACTTGGGCTTCATCATCAATACCGGATTCTCGAGCGATGATGTTCTGGTTAATGTTGATCTGTTCCACAGCACTAATAAAAACACTGCCGTCGGAAGTTGAAATGCCGACCAACTCAGGTGGATTAGTTATCGCACCAAACACGGTTGTCGGCGCAGTGATCGAATCAATTGTTAATGTGTCTTGATGGACAAGCGAGACTGATTGATCTGATAATACGACTTCAGTTCCCTCGATGACAGATGTGTCGGCTAGCGCGGCCAGCTGCTGAGCTGCGACGACATCGGTAACTGTCGCTGCCGTACCGGCCGTGATCGCAATCGCAATATTTGTGCTGGCGACGCTACTAAGGTGTACTTGTCCTAACGAATTCACACCTAAACGGGCAACATTCAGGTCGGTGCGCATCATCGGGTCGAGTTGAACTTGCGTGATTCCAACCTCTGAGTCGATAAACATGGTTCCAGATACGGATGTTCCAAAACTCGCGGTCGAGCCGAACTCGGTCGCGACCAGACTCGGATCTCGACTATCGATGTTGACCGAATCGGCGATACCAACGGCATCCAAACCGAAGTACGCGTCAATGGCGACGACACCGAAGTTATTCAAATCAATGGTATCGTTTAGACGGTTACCGAGAAAAACGTTTCTAAAACTGTTGAATTGTGCGTGCGCTGTATCGACGGTCAATTCAGCCCCAACGGCGTTGGTAATATTCGCAAAACTCGACAAGGAAAAATTGTTCGCGATGTCACTCGAACCGCTCAGCTCAGTGCCGTTTGAAGAACCACCGCCATCTTCTGTAATCGTCGCCGTGGTAGCGTTTACAGTCAACGAACCAAACAACGTATTTGCTGTAACGGCATCCGTAGCGTTTGCTCCGTCCTGTCCGACTTCAATAGTAGTTGACGCAAAACTGGCGTTGCCAGTGATGTCGAGCAGATCATTGGTATTGTCAACTAATACAATCGAGTTGCTAGCCGTGAATACTCCGTTCCCCTGAGCTGTTATGTTGCCGTCATTCGGCGTATCCAGGATGTCTGTGGACGCATTGAAGAACAAGTTATCGGCTGATGACACGGTGGTCGCCCGGATGAAACTTGCATTTGAAACAAGTGTCACATCCGCAGAATTATCGTCATTGGCGACAGCCTCACCCGCTTGAACGTCAACTGCATTTATCTGGCTTTGGGCGATAACGTTTATAGCGCCGTCTACCGTATCCAAGTCCTGCAAAGTGATCGCGCCCAAGCCACGAATCATAATATCACCAGACAGCTCGGAAGAGGCATCGACGACACTGCCGTCAGCAAACTCCAGCCTGCCGTCCGGATCGGTCGCCATGCCGGCGGTTACCATGCCGCCAATTTCGTCCTGGGCCGTCAACGTAATAAGGCCACCTGCCATAAAGTCCCGAAGTAGATCGTCTTGCTCGTCGTTGATACTACCCATCGCTGTATCGATTGTGATGTCATCGCCAGCGATAATCCCGGTCACCATCATGCCGTCAACAGTTACGGAACCGATCAACAAATCACTGGCGTCGGTATAAAGAAATGTTTCACCGTTGGTGGCTGCGATGACGACAACATCATTGGCCGCGTTTTGCAACGTTGTAGTGCCAGTGACCATTGAACCGAACCCATTTGCTACGATGGAAGCTGTTTGGGTTACGTCGCCCGTGACCATGAAGAACAGATCACCGGTTCCCAAATCAATCGCGTTATTGATCGCCAGATTGCCCCCCGTGATCAGCTTGGCATCGCCATCGGTCGTCGTAATTCCGGTGGCCAGCATCCCGTCGACAGTGACCGTCCCGACGATCAAATCATCGGCGTCGGTGTACAAGGTGGTCCCGCCGTTGTTGGCCGCGATCGTGTTTACATCGTTGGCCGGATCCTGCAGGGTGGTGTTGCCGGTGACCATCATGCCGAACCCATCGGCCCTGATCGAGGCGGTTTGGGTTACGTCGCCCAAGACCATGAAGAACAAATCACCGGTCCCCACATCAATTGCGTTATTGATCGTCAGATTGCCCCCCGTGATCAGCTTGGCATCGGCATCGGTCGTCGTAATTCCGGTGGCCAGCATCCCGTCGACGGTAACCGCCCCGACGATCAAATCATCGGCGTCGGTGTACAGGGTGGTCCCGCCGTTGTTGGCCGCAATCGTATTCACGTCGTTAGCCGGATCCTGCAGCGTCGTCATCCCAGTGACCATCAACCCGAACCCATCGGCCATGATCGAGGCCGTCTGCGTCACATTGCCCGTGACGATAAAGAATAGATCACCACCGGCGAGGTCGATCGCGTTAGCAATCACCAGGTCTCCCCCCGTGATCAGCTTCGCATTATCGCCCGTGGTCGTAACTCCGGAGGCCAGCATCCCGTCGACGGTGACCGTCCCGACAATCAAATCATCGGCGTCGGTGTACAGGGTGGTCCCACCATTGTTGGCCGCAATCGTGTTGACATCGTTAGCCGGATCCTGCAGCGTGGTGTTGCCGGTGACCATCATGCCGAACCCATCGGCCCTGATCGAGGTGGTTTGGGTTACGTCGCCCAAGACCATGAAGAACAAATCACCGGTCCCCACATCAATCGCGTTATTGATCGACAGATTGCCCCCCGTGATCAGCTTGGCATCGGCGTCGGTCGTCGTAATTCCAGTGGCCAGCATCCCGTCGACGGTGACCGTCCCAACGATCAAATCATCGACATCGGTGTACAGGGTGGCCCCGCCATTATTGGCTGCAATCGTATTCACGTCGTTGGCCGGATCCTGCAGCGTCGTCGTACCAGTGACCATCAACCCGAACTCATCGGCCATGATCGAGGCGGTTTGGGTTACGTCGCCCGCGACCATGAAGAACAAATCACCGGTCCCCACATCAATCGCGTTAATGATCGTCAGATTGCCCCCCGTGATCAGCTTGGCATCGCCATCGGTCGTCGTAATTCCGGTGGCCAGCATCCCGTCGACGGTGACCGTCCCGACGATCAAATCATCGGCGTCGGTGTACAGGGTGGTCCCGCCGTTGTTGGCCGCAATCGTGTTCACATCGTTGGCCGGATCTTGCAGCGTCGTCGTGCCGGTGACCATCATGCCGAAACCATCGGCCCTGATCGAGGCGGCTTGGGTTACGTCGCCCAAGACCATGAAGAACAAATCACCGGTCCCTACATCAATTGCGTTATTGATCGTCAGATTGCCCCCCGTGATCAGCTTGGCATCGGCATCGGTCGTCGTAATTCCGGTGGCCAGCATCCCGTCGACGGTGACCGTCCCGACAATCAAATCATCGGCGTCGGTGTACAGGGTGGTCCCACCAATGTTGGCCGCAATCGTGTTGACATCGTTAGCCGGATCCTGCAGGGTGGTGTTGCCGGTGACCATCATGCCGAACCCATCGGCCCTGATCGAGGCGGTTTGGGTTACGTCGCCCAAGACCATGAAGAACAAATCACCGGTCC